>JAIWDV010000018.1:0-12612 GCA_048632525.1 Bacteroidales bacterium
TGCGCCCTCCGGAGTGACAGGTAATATTGGTCTTTATTCGATTCCACGATTCGCTCATGGGAACTGTATTGGACAAAATCATAACCGGCCCGAAGCAACAAGAGGTTGGTCAGAACGCGTGACAGCCGACCGTTGCCATCCTGAAACGGATGTATTGCAAGAAACCGGACTATGAAATCGGAAATTACAAGGAGAGGGTGTTCACTGTCATTTCTTATCTTGGCCCGCGTTGATTGCACTAATCTTTCCATAGCTCCAGGGGTTTCAAAGGGGGAAGCCGTCTCAAATACGACACCGATTTCATTCCCTTCTTCATCAAAGGCTGCAACATGATTAGGGTGTCTCTTGTATTCTCCCAAATGCCACTCATCCTTTGTTGAATAACGCATTAAGGCCTTATGGAGATATTTGATATTATTTTCTGTAAGACCAATCTCAGGGTAGGACTCATGAATCAATCGCATGGTATCTGCATAGCCCGCAACTTCCTGTTCATCACGGGTGCGAAAAGAACGAGTTTCGATCCCCTCAAGAAGGGCTGCTACTTCGCGGTCGCTGAGCTTGGCCCCCTCGATCCGCGTTGAGGACCCGATAGACTCAATGGTTGCGAGAACACGAAGGGTGGAGAGTCTCTCGACGCCAAGCGTCTCCATTCCTTTCCACAACCCCTTGAATTCATCTATCTCTCCAATAAGTTTTATGATATGCGTGTCCATATCTCCAAATCTCATCCCGGCCTGGCGGGGTTCTGTCATCCGAATTTAAAAGTGGAGAACCCTGATCCAGAGGGCAAAAGCTTTGGTCTTTGGCCCCCGCGGAGCGGGGTCTTCTACCGGCCCTGAGGACAAGATTTCCCAATGAGCAACGAAAAAGCATCCGATTGTGTACCCAATTATATCCATTCGAGGCGGGCAGGTCAAGGTGGAATTGGGTAATAATGGATACAAGAATGGATATCGGACACCTATTTCAACTGATCACGAAAGGTCTGGGGGACCGGGTCTGTCATAAGCTCTAATTATACCGCCAAAGATAATGCGGACAATCAATTGTGTCTTCCTACCCATTTGCCACGCTTTCCGATTTGTCCATATCAATTTTCAAATGGCCATGAAAGGGCGTCCCACTCTCCACACACTCTCCATCGAATATCCAGAGGCACCAGTCTATAAAAAACCTTCCTCCGATCCGAGGCCAGTCCGTAGCCAGATTCATGCCCCTCATCTCCACAGATATAGTCCTCAGCGAAGCTCCGCCTCACACCGACAAGTTGATAGCGTAAATATCCCATGGAGACTGCCCAAAATTAGAGTTGACAATGGACATCTAATTATTTTATATTTAAGATAAATATTGCTAATTTCATCATGAACTATTAACCTTCTGAGCCTTCTTGGGAGGGGGGCCCGTAAAGGTGGTGTCGGGAAGGTGCCAATGGCTGGGTTCTAATGGGACTGCTCTCAGGCTCATAAGTGACTCCTCGATTTAAGTCCTCTAAGCAGCTACCATCTCCTCTTGTTTTCTGCACTCGGACCGATTGTAACAGCGGCCACGGTAACCTTTGGACTTGTTCCCGGCTTCTGAAACCGGATGTGTTGCCTTGGTTCTTGAAACTTTGAAGGGAGGACAAATATGTCGATCATTACGATTTCAAGAGGATCATACAGCAAGGGAAAGGAAGTGGCCGAAAAGGTCGCCCAAAGACTGGGTTATCAGTGTATCTCTAGGGATATTGTCCTGAAGGCCTCTGAAGAATTCAATGTCCCTAAGATAAAGCTCGTTCGTGCTATTCACGATGCCCCTTCAATTTTGAACAGCTTTACCTATGGAAAGGAGAAATATATTGCCTACATCCAGTTGGCCCTATTGCGATGCTTTAACAAAGACAATGTCGTCTATCATGGCTTGGCAGGTCATTTCTTTGTAAAAGACATATCCCACGTGGTCAAGTGCCGAATCATTGCGGATATCCAGGACCGCGTGAAGCTTGAAATGGCACAAGAAGGAATAAGTAGGGAAGAGGCTCTAAGCATACTGAAAAAGGACGACGAGGAGCGAAGAAAATGGAGTCAAATCCTTTATGGTATCGACACACGGGATCCATCCTTATATGATCTTGTCCTCCATATCCACAAAATCACGGTTGATGACGCAGTAGACATTATTTGTCATACAGCGGGATTGAAGCATTTCCAAACGACGCCTGATTCCAAAAGGGCAATGGATGATCTACTTCTGTCAGCTGAAGTTAAGGCTGCGTTAAGGGAAATAAAAGTTGGGATTGAAGTATCTGCTCAAAATGGCGTCGTAAAAGTAAAGGCAGAGGCCCCGGTTACCAAAGAGCGCGCATTGATAGATGATATTGAGAAAACTGCGAAAAAGATACCTGGAGTCAAAGAAGTCAAAACAGACGTGATTCATGTAACACCCTATAGCACACCCTATAGCGATTAAGAGGTCCTTCGACGAATGAATCCGTGACCCGCAGGACACGAAGCACCAGCCGTGCAGGGTATCGGCCGGAAACGCAACTGCTTGGTGCTGTGATTGGAAAGTTTTGTATTCGATTTTGGCAATTCGATAGGGCTTTTGAGGAGCCTCGTCAATGTTTGATAAGACGTTGCTTTTCCTGGGAAGGACTATAGAAAAATTCCCCTTGTGAGTCAGGGAAGGGTAAATTGCGAGGGACTTCTATAAAAAATCTATTTCTCGTCTTCTTTCATAATATCAAGAACCCGACGCGGATGAGCAGTTAATTCCTTGATTCTGGCGTGGTGAATCTTTTCTTCATGAATCGATTTTTTTTCGTGGGCCTTTCGCATCTTCTCCATCAATTCGTCTATATCTGCCGGTTTTATGATGTAATCATATGCCCCAAGTTTCATTCCCTCAATTCCCGACTCAACCGAGGCATGGCCTGTCAGCATAATTACCTCCATGAGTGGCATCTTCCTCTTCATTTCCCGCAAGGTCTCTATACCGTCCATACCCGGCATCTTCACATCCAGGATGGCTACATCAAAGTTTTGCTTATCCAGGAGTTCAATGGCCTTTTCCCCGCTTTCGACTCCGATTACGTCAATGTCTCGCATCTTCAAGCGATCAACAAATGCTTCGAGAAAATCAATCTCATCATCGACCACCAGTACTCTAAGCTTTTGCATTATTTTACCTCCTTGTCTTTCTATTTTCTCTCTACAGGTAAACCCTAACGTTGCAGAAATATTACTTATTACCGCAATTTGACTCACACTGAAACAAAAGAATATATTTCATTCAACATCTGATCTATATAATAGTTTACTCTAGCATGGTTAGCCATAATCATGTCGAGTTGTCTTGTATGAACAGTGAGGTATCCGAGTACTTTGAGCCGTTCTATTGAAAAATCCTGATCATGTCCCTCCAGGCGGGCTATTATGCAGTCTTCATTGATATTAACCCGGAAACCGAATTCTTTTAATATACGCTCAATAAATATAACCCTGCCCACTCTCCTATTGTAATCTGCACCGCCTCCTTTAAAATTCAAGCTTACATAATTTTCTTTAGGCCGTTCAGTCAAAAATGTCTCTATGGTTGAAAAATGATATCCAAAGTGGGAGGTTAAGTTGCAAAAATGTTTTGAGATCAGGAAGTAATTTCTTTCACCATAACGAGATCGTCTCGTAAGACCCAGAGAGGGATCCATTGTAGAGCGCAACATAATCGATGCTAATCCCTTTGTGTCAACCGGAGGGGGGCCTTTCCATGGTACCGCTATAATACCTTTCCACAGGGCCAGCATCGGGATTGATGCTATGTTTTCAAGTTTGACCGTCTCGCTATCAATTTGTTCTTTATATCCATCCTCAAGATCAATGACCCACCACCGCATAGGGACTTCACAGACCAATTGCTTGCTGGAACGCTCTGAGAAATGATGATCCTTCCCAAAATTGAACATCTCCTTTACCGCTTTTTCGTGGCAAAAGCGGGTAATATCATGATATGTCCGACATTCTTCAGGGCGAAAATTTTTGGCATCCGGGTCGGTTAAGTTGAGAGGGGCAATATGTTCGAGGACCTTCTCCAATGTATTATAGACAGGGCTTCCCTTCATGATGCTCTTCCGTTTTATGGTGGCCTCTTTTAACAGAGATTCCACTCTTCCTTTATAGACTTTTTTTCCGTCAGCATCAACAGTGATAATATCACCAATATTAATTTTGTTCGTGGCCTCAAGCGTGTCAAAAAGGGCAGGAAGATTGAACTCTCTTGAAACAGTTGCCAGATGTCCTGCAACCCCCCCACGATCGGTTACTACTGCTGCTGCGCGGCTTAAAAGTGAGGCCCATCTGGGTAAAGCATGCTGCGCAATTAGTATCGCGTCAGAAGGAAACCGAAGCACATCTACCGTTGTATTGACCAAAAAGGCTGGTCCGCTGGCCACGCCAGGGCTGGCTGTCACGCCACCTTTCAAGATAATGGGTTGCTCTGCTTTTATGTCAAACACTTCTTTGATGACTATTGATTCTGAGTCTAATTGTCTTAAAGGCCTGCTTTGCAGAATTTTGACAATACCGTTTTTGTCAATCGACCATTCAATGTCTTGAGGGCATCCATAGTGGTCTTCAAGACGAGCAGCCAACCCTGACAGGAACAGGGCCTGATCATTTGTGATGGAAGGATCATCTTTCTCATCACCTACTAATGCCATCCTGCATACCCCCTCTTCGGGAAAACATACGAATTTCTGATCCTTGCTATGAATCTCCCTTTTTAAAATCTGTCCTGGTAACTCCTTGGAAACCACAAAAAGATCAGGGGATACAGTGCCGTCAACAACCGATTTGGCAAGACCCCAGACTCCATTGATAAGAACCACATTATTGCGAATGTTGCCTGGATCCCGAGAATACATCACACCGCTGGAAATAGCTTCTACCATTGCCATACAACCCACACACATGGCAATATCTTCATCTCGAAAGCCCATATTAAGCCGGTAGGTTATGGCTTGAGGAGAATACTTACTGGCCAAAATCTCCTTATATGAATGGGATAAAAATTTCTTGCTTATATTAAGCCGTGAAGAATATTGACCTGCAAAGGACGCATTTTCCATATCCTCGCCCAAGGCGCTGCTCCGCAAGGATACATTTATGCCTTTTTCTGTTTTCTCTTCAAGGCGACTGTAAGCAGAAAGAATGGCCTCTTCCAACTCATCCGGTAGTGACGATTTGATAATAAGCTGTTGAACATCAGCGCTTGCCTTGTGGAGCATTTCCATGTCATCAAGATCCAGAGGCTGAATCCTACGGTTGATTTCTTCCTGGAGATTATTATGTTCCATGAAAAGATTATATGCTGAGGCCGTGATCATAAAACCTTCCGGTACCGGAAGACCAACTCGATTCATGATCTCTCCCAAATTGGCCATCTTACTGCCGACCTGATCTGCCATTTCCTTGTTAACGGTCTTAAGGGGAAGCACTAATTCACCCCTGACAAATTTCTTGCGCTCCTTAAGAACCCGATTGAGTCTATTCTCGATTTTATTAAAAGAGTCATAAAGCAGCTTATAGCGGTTAGGGGCAATCTCGTTCATATTCTCAATGATTTTATATACATTGATCGAAATTGCCGTGCAATTGCCCCGAATAAAGGACATGCCAAAGCTCTGGCTCTCACGAAGCGCATGTTCCATGTCGGACATGATCTGGAGAGTATTATTATTAGCATTTAAGAGTGCTTTAAAACGCCAGTATCTATACCTAAACATATTACGAAGGACATCTGGAGATTCCTCAAGCTCTCCCTTGCGCTTTTTCTTGAAAAGATTCTTGATAAATTGAGTTAATCTGTCCATTAGCACGCGGTCCTATCCATCATCTACAAGTAACAAATGAGTTGTTTTCAAAAACTATCACAAACTATTTGGTATTTCAAGTTATGTACTGTCAGTTATTATGTCGAGTCAGTAATTGATCCCATTGAGATTACTATGTATTTCTGTAACTACTCAGGTTGTTGGGTTCAAGGTTAAACACTCCGGCTCGTAGAGCCTACGCCACGGAGAGGTTTACAGTTGGCTGCTTTATCAGGCGGCACACTTTTCGAGCCAATTCACATACCGGCTGCCAGGCCTCAATATTTTCAACACGTTTCATTTTGGAACTAAAATCAGGATAAAGGCATTTGAAAGGAAAATAGAAAACCATTCGATTTTTTTCTTGACATAAAAAAAATAATATATAAAAACCAACTGAGTAACCGGTCAGTTTTTTGTGGTTCATTATCATGTATCGGAACATAATATGTCTAAAAAGGAATCTATTCTTGAAGCCTCAGCGAAACTCTTTTCACAGAAGGGGTTTAAAGATACCTCTATAAGCGAAATATCTAAAATAACAGGTGCAGCCGAAGGAACCATTTTTTATCATTTTAAAAATAAAGAAGAGCTATTTCTCTCCATACTGGAAAAAGTCAAAAAAGACATCATTTTTGAATTTGAGCAATACTTTAAAGACGCGACCTTCAAAAACGGCTTGGACATGATGGAGGGTACGATCTCTTTTTATCTATATTTGGCAGGAAAGATGGAAGATCAATTCCTCCTCTTATACCGGCACTATCCTTACGAGCTGGCAGAGGCCAATCTTATCTGTCGAGGCCATCTTGAGGAAATATACAACTGTTTGGCTTCTATCTTTGAGCGAGCTATTGTTGTTGGGCAAAAAGATGGATCTATTGCGAACATACCAGCCAGAAAGACAGCCTTAATTGTCTTTTCAATGGTAGATGGCGTTGTTCGATTCAAAACATACAACCTTTATGATGCAGGGGCCTTATATAATGAATTAATAGCGTGCTGTAGAAGGATGCTTACAAAGAAATAATCTACTCAAATTTCGCACCCTTAATTTCTATTAATGTCAAAACGGTAATAGTTAATAATAAGATTTTTACAGCATCAAAAGGGAATAAGTCCTATAGGAGTGTGCCATGAAAAGTGTAAAATTTTGCATTAAAGGAGAGATTTGCCATGAAATTTTTTAAAAAGTGGGGGCAATTTATGATGATGGGCGCAAGAGCTCATGCAAAATGGGAACTGGATGTATCAAACACCATACTCCATGACCGTAAGCGCCTTATTATACTTGGATTGCTGTTACTTCCGATACTCATCGGAGGCATTGCTTTTGCCGATAAACTTGGCGGAGCCCTACCTGATATAATAGGAGGCCATAAGGCTTACAGTCCGGCTTATTATAATACCGGTATTTTTATTGTATCTATCTTTATAGGCCTTGGAGCAGGTCTTATAACCGGTTGTATCGGCGCAGGCGGCGGATTTATTATTGCACCGGCATTGATGAGCGCGGGCATCAAAGGTATCCTCGCAGTTGGCACTGACCTGTTTCACATATTTGCCAAAGCAATCATGGGAAGTGTAATTCACAGGAAGCTCGGAAATATTTCCGTGCCCCTTGCAGTAGTATTTGTAATAGGAGCTGTGATAGGAGCTACAATTGGCGGTGTTATCAACCGGGTGTTATATGAGATTAATCCGGTGCTCAGCGACGCTTTTATCACGAGCATCTATTCTATTATGCTCGGTTTTCTGGGAACCTATGCCATGATCGATTTCCTGAAGGCAAGGAAGGCCTCAAAAGGGATAGTCGTTGAAGATGCTCACGGCGGAAAAAGCGAAGGAGTAGATATGGGCGGTCTTCCCCAAAAACTCCAGTCCATAAAGATACCTCCCATCATCAAGTTTGACGCTGACCTTGTTCCCGGCGGCAGGGGAATTTCATGGGTATTTTTAGTTGCCAGCGGCATTCTTGTAGGATTAGCTGCCGGAATTATGGGGGTTGGCGGAGGTTTTCTGACATTTCCCATATTTGTATATGTCCTCGGTGTTTCGTCAATGACCACAGTGGGAACCGACATTTTCCAGATTATTTTTACAGCGGGTTATGCTTCCATAAGCCAGTACGCTATCTACGGTTTTATCTTTTATACGCTGGCAGTCGGTATGCTCCTGGGATCTTTATTAGGTATCCAGATCGGCGCAATGGTAACCAAGGTTGTTCCGGGTATTACCATTCGCGGTTTTTATGCTATGGCTGTTCTGGCTGGTTTTGTAAATCGTATTTTTGCTTTGCCGGCAAAACTTGGCGATATGGATGTTATTCCGATATCACCGGGGCTTGGCGCTGTGCTGGAGACTATCGGAGTCTGGGCATTCTTTATTGTTATAGGCGCGTTTTCGGTCTGGGTAATTGGAACATTTCTTGCCAACATTAAAAATCTTAAGGGAGGGGAGGCAGGTATATGATTGCGCACAAAAAAGAATTTTACGGCGGTATCGCCATGATGCTGGCATTCATAGTGGTAATGGTGATTATCTTTTCGCCTGTATTCAACGGCAAGAACGGCTTGCAATACATGGACGATTTGTATAACTGCATATCAAAAGGATCGGCCTACACTATTCCACAGCTCAAAGAAAAGGCAAATAAGTTTATGGGAAATACCGTAAATGCAACCCTTGCTATGAAGGACAATGAGCAGGCTGAAAAGACGGCTTCCCTGTTGAAGAAGGCGGGCGTGGCAGTAACTATATCGGGATTTGAGTTAAAGGTCACCGGCGATTTCGGCAAAATCCTGATTCACTGTCTTGGTGATGCCGACCTTATGTATTATAATGATGGCCGGGCTTTAGCCTCCAAATATAACTATAACGAAAGGGAGGTTATGTATAACTGGTGGGTGGCGCTTAAGGCTATGGACAGGGATTTAAAGAAACAGAAAAAGTTCCAGGAGTCCAAGACTATTGGCGAAGTGTCAAAGAAAGGAGTGGAATTGTCCTATAACTACTATAAGGTGGAACCTCAGAAGCTTGTCGACCGTTTGGGTGTTGTCATCTTTTCTTTGGTCTTCTATGTGGCTTACACTCTCTGGTACGGTTTTTCTATTATGTTCATGTTCGAAGGATGGGGCATGAAACTGGAACATTGACCAAATTCAGGCTTAATGAATTAACATAGAGATGCAAGGCTAAGAAATAAGGAGATTGAGATGCCTATTATAAGTATTTTTAGCGGCACCTTTTGCAAAGAAGGGACTATTGCCAAAAAAGTCGCAGACCGCACTGGATTTAGGCAGATCTCTGATAAAGACATTGTGGCCGAAGCAGCTAAACAGTGTGGCATGGACCAGAATAAGCTCATGCGCACTTTCTCTGCCAAGACGTCGGTATTCAACAAGTTTACTCATGAGAAAGAACGTTCCATCGCACAGCTCCGGTATGTCCTGGCAAGGATGATCTCAAGTGATAACCTTGTTATTAAAGGATTCGTAGGCCATCTCATCCCTGAATGCCTGACTCACGTCCTAAGGGTCTGTTTAATAGCGGATATGAAATCCAGGATTTCCCTTGCTTGCCGGAAAAAGGGAATAAATGAAAAGGCTGCAATCAATCTTATTCACAGTCAGGATGAAAATTGCCGGTCTTGGGTTGAAAGCCAATTTAAGATTGATGATCCATGGGATGAATCTTTGTACGATATGGTAATCCCCATAGATAAGATGGAAAATGATGACGCAGTAAACCTTATAAAAAAAAATGTGCAAAAGGATGTACTCAAACCAACAGAACGGTCAAAAAAAGCTTTAGCAGACTTTATTCTTTCAGCAACTGTTGAATTGGCTTTGGCCAGAGAAGGACATAATATGCGTGTGAACAGCATAGACGGCAGGGTGATACTGACCATAGATAAGCAGGTTCTTATGTTGAGCCGTCTTGAAGAGGAGCTTACGTCTATTGCAGGTAAGATAGAAGGCGTAAAATCAGTTGAGACCAAAGTTGAAAAAAAGCCTTATCAGACAGATAGTTACCGCAAGTACGATTTTAAGAAGCCTTCAAGAGTTTTGCTTGTAGATGATGAACGTGAGTTTGTTCAGGCTCTGTCTGAGCGTCTGCTCATACGTGATATAGGCTCGGCCGTGGCCTATGACGGAAAATCGGCCTTGGATTTGGTGCAGGAAGATGAGCCGGAGGTTATGATCCTTGATCTCAAGATGCCCGGCATTGATGGAATTGAAGTCCTGCGTCGAGTAAAAGAGACCCGTCCCGGAATAGAGGTTGTTATTCTTACAGGCCATGGTTCCGAGGTAGATGAAGAGACCTGTATGAAGCTTGGCGCCTTTGCATATTTAAATAAACCGGTTGATATAGACCTGTTGAGCAAAATTCTGAAAAAGGCAAATGAAAAGATCCAAAGAAAAAAGGCTGTTAAGAATTAAACAAGCTAAATTGATACAGATGGTTAAGAATAATACAATAGTAAAAGATGGATATGTCGATCATAGGAAAGATTAAACCGGATTTTTGGAATTGGCAGGACATGTTATCAAATTCATCCAGGCCTGTGTTCAAATTTCGTCGTATGTGGAAATTCACTGTTTTGCTTATGGCTGTTGTATCTATCACGCCTTTAATCTTTATGGCAGTTATAGATTACCATTTTACAAATAAGGCGGTAAAATCTGATATTTTACTGCGCACTTCCAGGTTGGTCTCAAATACAAGGAGAACTATTTCTTTCTTTCTGGCAGAACGGAAATCTGCTTTGGATTTCATTGTCATGGACAATGAATTTGATACGCTTAACAACCCTGAACAGCTTGAAATAATATTGAAAAATCTAAAGGATACATTTGGTGGTTTTGTAGATATTGGAGTAATCAATTCGTTGGGCCGCCAGGGAAACTATGTTGGGCCTTATCAGCTTATGGGAAAGGACTATAGTAACCAGAAGTGGTTTAAACTGGTCATGGAACGAGGTGTTTACGTAAGCGATGTATTTCTTGGTTTTCGCAATGTGCCGCATATCGTTGTTGCCATCAAACATGAGACGTCAGATAATTCATTTTACGTGCTTCGAGCTACGTTAGACACAGACCGGTTTTACAGCCATCTGTCTAAAATCCAGATAAGCGGGGGTGGTGATTTCTTTATCATCAACCGGAAAGGTGTTCTTCAGACACCTTCTCGCGGATATGGCAAGGTACTGGAAAAAATATCACTTCCAATCCCTGAATATGCACCAAAAACCATGGTATTTGAGGAAAAGGACGAATTTGGCAGATCATTGATTATAGGCTATAGTTACATTGAGAATAGCCCATTTATTCTAATGGTTATAAAGCAAAAACACGAAGTTATGAAACCCTGGTACAGAAACCGTATAGATCTGATTGGACTTCTGATATTCAGCATCTTTATGATTCTTATTGTAATTCTGGGTGTTGCAACCTTTTTTGTAGAAAAGATACACCTTGCTGACCAGAAACAGACTGCGATTTTCCATAAGGTGGAATATTCCAATAAGATGGCCTCTCTTGGGCGCCTGGCTGCAGGCGTTGCTCATGAAGTAAACAATCCTTTAGCTATTATTAATGAAAAAGCGGGACTTATTAAGGATTTGTTTGTCTATAAACAGATGTACAGTGAAGATAAAAAACTCATTGGTCTTGTAGATTCGATTTTATCTTCGGTAAAAAGGGCCGGCACTATAACTAAACGTCTTTTGAACTTTGCAAGACATTCAGACTTGAGTGTCGAAACAAAAACAATAAATATAGGTAAAACGATCCAGGAAGTTCTTGGTTTTATGGGCAAAGAGGCCGAATACAGGTCAATCACCGTATCGGTTAATGTGTCGGACGATATACCCTCCTTTGAAAATGATAAGGGAAGGATACAAGAAATTTTTCTTAATTTGATTAACAATTCCTTTGCTGCCATGGATGACGGCGGGTATTTGAACATAGCAGCAAAGTGTAATGAGGATAAGTCGTCTGTTTCAGTTACTGTAACAGATGATGGGGGCGGTATACCTGAAGACGATATGAAGCGTATTTTTGACCCATTTTTTTCTACAAAGACAAAGAAAGGCGGTACAGGCCTTGGTCTTTCAATTACATATGGACTTATCCAGAAGATTGGGGGGAAGATAGATGTAGAAAGCGAGGTAGGCAAGGGGACCAGTTTCACTGTCACCTTACCACTCAAAAATCTATAGAAAGGACATCTGTGAGATATATGAGGGTATTATTGGTTGATGACGAACACGAATTGGTTTCAGCCTTGGCAGAGCGACTATCTTTTAGAGGTATTGATGCGGATTGGGTTTCAACATGTAATGATGCAATCAAGCGCCTTGATTATAAGTTGTTTGATGTTGCCATTCTTGATGTGAAAATGCCAAAGATGAGCGGCATTGATCTGAAAAGAGCATTACAGAAAAAATGCCCTACCATGAAATTTATTTTTATGACCGGCCATGGGTCACAGGAGGATTTTAAGGATTGCTGTGAAGAGACAGGCGCAGGATATTATTTGATTAAGCCCGTTGATATTGAAACACTCATCAATAAGATAAAAGAGGTGTTAAAAATTTGAAGGAAAGAGCTTTTTGCGGCGAGAACAGGCGTAATTTATTTCTATTGAGGCAGTTTCAAAATGTTCAATTTTGTTTAAGATCAAGGAAGGCGAAAATTTTTAGCCACAGGAATACATTTAGTATTTCGAGGATTAAAATTTGAGCCTGACGCAGATAT
>JAIWDV010000019.1:0-9418 GCA_048632525.1 Bacteroidales bacterium
GAAGCCTCCGCCGTTATGGAGCAGACTGACCGTCAGATCCAAAAGTCTCTTGGCGAGGAGCCGACATGATGCTAATCTCCTGCTTTCGAAAGTCATATGGAATGCTGCTTATTTTGGGCCTTTTACTTTTGCCGCCATCCTGTGTGACCACAAAAGACGTAAAGACCGCAGATAAGAAAATTCCGTCGGCCACATCCAGTACAAAGGATATGCCGGCACCAGTTGAAATCAAGCCCAAGACCCCGCAGACCGTAAATCTTCCGGAAAAAGGTCCGCTTAAAATCACGGTAAAAGACGCCATTCTCACCGCCCTGGAGAACAACCGCTCGCTGGTGGTGGAACGGCTTAATCCTTCTATCCGGCAAACCTTTGAGGATCAGGAGCGGGCCGTGTTCGACCCGACGGTAGAGGCCGAAGTCTCTGCCCGTCGAAACGATAGTAAGAGCCTCAACCAGTCCGGAAGCTATACTGAAAGTTCGGTAAACGATATCTACCAGGGAAGCATTTCTTTCAAAGAATACTTTCCCACCGGCACATTTGTGGAAGCAGGCGCCATCATTAGAGCCACAGATTCCGACCTGTACAATGACCCGTTCTCCTCCACCCGCTTGGGGCTATCGGTCACCCAGTCACTGCTTCGCGGGTACGGCACGGAGGTGAACCTGGCTCGGCTTCGTCAATCGCAGCTCGAAACCGAGATCACCCAATACGAGCTTCGGGGGTTTAGCGAATCATTACTGGCCCAGGTTGAAACCACCTATTGGGACTATGCCCTGTCCCAGCGGCAGATCGAAATTGTAGAGGAATCGCTAAAGCTTGCCAAGCAGCAGATAGCCGAGACTGAAGAGATGATCCGGGTGGGAGCCATGGCAGAAGCAGAGCTTGCGGCGGTGCAGGCCGAGGTGGCCGCCCAGCAACAGGGGCTGATCAATGCGAGAAGTACAATGGAGTCTACCCGGCTCCGGCTGCTCCGGCTGCTAAACCCGCCAGGGCAGACCCTCTGGTATCGAGACGTCACCCTGGTGCATCCACCCACACTGCCGGAGATAAAACTTGATGAAGTGGAGGCACACGTGGCGTTAGCTTTTCTGATGCTACCGGTGATGAACCAGGCAAAACTAAATATTCAGATGGAAGACCTTGAAGTCGTTCGCACAAAAAACGGGCTGCTTCCCCGAATGGATCTTTTTATTACCCTTGGGAAGACCGGATATTCCGACTCCTTCTCAGGGTCGGTGAGCGATATTACTGGAGACAGCTATGATGCGATGGCGGGGCTCAACTTCGAATATCCAATCTTCAACCGCGATGCCAGGGCGCAGCACAGGAGGGCGCTTCTTCGCCAGGATCAGGCCGAAATGGCCTTAGATAACCTAAAGCAGCTTGTTGATCTGGATGTGCGAAATGCTTACATTGAAGTAAATCGCACAAAGGAGCAAATTTCCGCCTCTTCTGCCACCCGTAAGTTTGATGAAGAAAAGCTGCGCATCGAAACCGAAAAGTTTCGGGTAGGAAAATCAACCAACTTTCTGGTGGCCCAGGCCCAGCGTGATCTTTTGATCAGCCGGATCGCAGAAGTGCAGGCCCTCGCAAACTATCTGAAGGCACTGATAGATCTTTACCGACTGGACGGTTCACTGCTTGTGCGCCGCGGCATTTCAGCCCCCGGCAGCGACCCCGTCGAATATTCTACAAAGAACAACTAATGAAAAATTTGTTCTTTTATTAGGATTGATGGATTCGTAAAAAGTCAAAATTTGCAGGATTCTCCAATCCAATATTCTGATAACAAGCTTAAATAATTCGTAATTCCTGAATCCCTAAATCCCTAAATCCATGTAAAAAAGACTTTTTACATGGGCATCAGGATAAAGCGCCCCAAATAAAAAACGGAGAATTAGCGCATAAGGCTAACTCTCCGATAATATTGTATAAATTAAAATGAAACTGGTGCCGAAGGCGGGACTTGAACCCGCACGCCCGTAAGGCACTACCCCCTCAAGATAGCGTGTCTACCAGATTCCACCACTTCGGCAAGTATCTCCAGTATTATTTGACTTACTGAGTTTCCCCGGTCTTCGCCGGCGTCTCAGTGCTTGTAGCGGCAGGCACCTCTGTGCGCGGGACACCTTCCATAATAGATGAGGTGCCCACTCTACCGTAGAAGAACGAAAGGCCCAGGCTCGTCAGCATAAATATTATAGCTGCTACCGTCGTTACTTTGTGCAAAAAAGATGTTGCTCCGCCACTTCCGAACACTGTCTGGCTTGAACCGCCAAAAGCCGCTCCCATGTCTGCCCCTTTACCTCTTTGAAGAAGAACAATCATGATAAGAGCGATACAGACGCTCACATGCACAGCGATAATGATAAATTTCACTTCTTTACCCCTTTAATAAGACTGATAGACATCAATGATCTATTTAGTCTTAACTCTTACCTAAATTTTAATATTTTGCAATAAAAATTACATTTCCTGAAAACGAATAAGCCGGACAAAGGAATCTGCCTTCAGGCTCGCGCCTCCTACAAGGGCGCCATCTATATCGGCCTCTGACATAAGTTCCTTAACATTATCCGGTTTTACGCTCCCACCATAGAGTATTCTGATCTGCTGGGCTAACTTGGAGTCAAAATTATTTTCAATCCACTTCCGGATAAAATAATGGACCTCCTGTGCCTGTTCAGGGGTAGCGGTTAGACCCGTACCGATTGCCCATACAGGTTCATAAGCCAAAACTGTAGAAGGCGGCAAGTCCTTATCCACCCTGAAATTCTTTAAAGAAGCAACCAGTTGATCCTCAATCACCTCAAATGTCTGGCCGGCCTCCCTTTGTTCAAGAGTCTCCCCGATGCACAAAATCGGGACAAGACCCAGGGCCACTGCTGATTTCACCTTGAGATCAATCACTTCGCTCGTTTCGCCAAAAAGCATTCTTCTTTCTGAATGACCCAAAATGATATGGGTGCACCCAATCTCCTGAAGCATCCTCCCCGATATCTCACCAGTAAATGCACCACTCATTTCCCAATGCATGTTCTGGCCACCCAATAAAATCTTGGAGTTCCCAATGGCCTGTTTTACTGCGGTTAGGGCCGTAAATGGGGGGGCCACCAGCACATCCACCTCCGGAAGATCCGAAATACTATCTGCAATGGCGTTAACGAGCGAAACAGCTTCGTCAAGATCCAGATTCATTTTCCAGTTGCCAGCAATCAAAGGTTTTCTTTCCATTGTTCTCACACTCCTGAAATTAACTGCCCGCCATATAAAGAGCCAGGTCTATCATGCGGCTTGAGTAGCCGAATTCATTGTCATACCAGGCCAGGATCTTGGCCATATCGCCAACCACCATTGTGCAGAGGCTATCGATCGTTGAGGAGACCGAGGTGCCATTAAAATCCGTGGAAACCAGAGGTTCATCACTGTAAGCCAGAATTCCTTTAAGGCTGGTTTCAGAGGCTTCCTTGAAGGCACTGTTGATTTCATCCACCGTAGCAGATTTTCCCAGTTGGACAACAAGGTCTACCACCGACACATTGGGCGTTGGTACACGAATAGCCATTCCGTTCAGTTTTCCTTCCAATTGGGGCAGGACCAAAGAGACGGCCTTCGCAGCACCTGTGGTGGTTGGAATCATGGACAGGGCCGCAGCCCGTGCCCTTCTGAGATCCCGGTGCGGGAAATCGAGCAACCGCTGATCTCCTGTATAGGAATGGGTCGTGGTCATGAGTCCTTTTTCAATCCCAAAATGGTCCAGAAGGACCTTGCAAGGCGGTGCCAGACAATTTGTTGTGCAGGAGGCGTTTGAAACAATATGGTGCCTTTCGGGATCATATTCATGATGATTTACACCCATGACCACCGTAATATCAGGCCCTTTTGCAGGTGCAGAAATAATCACTTTCCTGGCCCCTGCTTCCAGATGGTCAGCAGCCTTATCCCGTTCCCTGAAAAGGCCCGTACACTCGAACACCGTTTCAACCCCGATGTCCTTCCATGGTAATCTTGCAGGCTCTTTTTCTGTATAGATCTCAATTTCTTTTCCATTCACAATCAAAGAATGGTCCGTATGTGAGATATCAGCGCCCAAAATACCGTGGACCGAATCATATTTTAACAGGTGCGCCAAAGTTGGAGGGTCGGTAAGGTCATTTACTGCCACAAATTCAATATCGGCATTATTGAGTCCCGCCCTGAATACCATCCTGCCAATTCGCCCAAAACCATTAATAGCTACTTTTAAAGACATTTTCTACATTTTACCTCCTTATTTCTGTTGAATTTATATGAAAATTTTCGTAACTTCTCAATAAGTTCGGGTGGAGTTTATCCGTAAGGATTTTATAAAAGGCTCACGCCTAAACTCCGAAAGGCTATACAGCTATTGTAATTCAATCAAGGCATTAATCCGGTTGTGAACGCCCGAACTTATTGAGAAGTTACAAATTTTCTTCAGTAATCTCAATATGGCTAATCATTCTGATTGCAGTAATTTTCCAGCTAAAGCGATGCTTCTTTTGCCAGCCTGCTCGGCCCTTTCGCCCAACTCACTCAATGTAAGGCGATCTCGATCCTGGGCCACGGCAACAACCATGGGTAGATTGACGCCAGTTAGAACCTCTACGCTTTCTTCCTTCAAGAAAGAAAGGCTCAGGTTAGACGGGGTCCCACCGAACATATCAGTAAGGACAAGAACCCCTTGACCACTGTTAAGTTCCTTTATTTTTTTTGAAATCGTCTTCAGGAGTTCCTCACTCTCAGTCGTTTGGGTAATGGAAATGGCATCAGCGGCCTTCAGCTGTCCCACAATAAATTTAGCAGCATTCAAGAATTCTTTCCCCAAGTCGCAGTGAGAAATAATTAGCAATCCTATCATAGCTTTCCTGACAACCTTTCAATAAAATTAAAATTCTTCATCGGTTTGAACAATCGTTTGATAAAGTTCTTTTTTAGTGCCGGGCTCCATCAACTTTTTACGGAAGTCTCTGTTTTTCAGAATTTTTGCTATCTTTGCCAGAACCTGCAGGTGAACACTGGAAGAGTCTTCTGGCGCTATGAGGAGAAAAAACAGATGAGCGGGTTGCCCATCCATAGAATCGAAATCAAGCCCCTGCCTGCTTCTTCCAAATGAGATAATGGGACGGCTGACACCGTTCATTTTTCCATGGGGTATGGCTACACCGTCACCGATGCCCGTGCTCCCCAGTCGTTCCCTCTCTACGAGGACTTTGACAAGCGCCCCTTTGTCTATAGAGGGCTCATGCCTGGATATTACTTCTGCCAGTTCCTCCAGAACGCCCTTTTTGTCCTTTGCCTTAAGCTCCGGGATAATATTATTTTCTTCTATTATTTCAGGAAGTTTCATCCTAACAATCCATTATACCGTTAAACATTAATTCTAACTGACCGGTTCGATAAGCCCTAAATTACCGTCCGATCGTTTGTAAATCACATTAATTTCTCTGGATTTGGCATTCCTGAAAACAAGAAATTCCTGTCGAGAGAGATTGAGTTGCATAGCAGCTTCCTCCGGATCCATGGGTTTGGCAACCATTTTTTCAACCTCTATCACAGTTTCATCTTGACCGAATGCCGTTGTATCATCTGTCTCCCCAATCACAGACCTGTCTTCACTTTTCAAATTCTCTGATCGGTGGTTTCTTATTTTGGATAGATGCCTTTTGACTTGCTTTTCAGTCTTGTCCATTACCTGGTCAATCGCCGAATACATATCCCCTGTTTCTTCAACGGCTTTAATCAGAGTACCGTTTAAATTAAGAGTCACATCCGCCTGATGCCTGAATTTCTCAACGGTCAATACGATATGAGCTTCCATAGGGGAATCAAGATATTTCTTGATCTTGGAAATCTTTTCTTCGGCATAGGTTTTTAGACTTTCTATTGGCTCTGTATGTCTGAATGTCACCGTAATATCCATAAAATATTCCTCCAAGAATAGTGAGTTTCCAAAGGAAAAGCCAGGAGTCAAAGAGATACTTTAATACGGGTTTTTACGCTTCCTCGATGGCAAAATGCCCATCATTTCCCGGTACTTCGCAACGGTTCGTCGTGCAACCCTTATATTAAGTTTTATCAGGATATCTGAAATATCTTGATCACTGTACGGCTTAGTCGCTTTTTCCATCTTGACGATTTTCCGGATCTGTTCTTTCACGCTCTCCGAGGCAACAGCATCTCCCTCAACACTCCGAATAGAGCTGTTAAAAAAGAACTTCAGTTCAAAAATTCCTTGTGGCGTATGGACATATTTATTAGTTGTCACTCTGCTCACAGTTGATTCATGCATTTCGATGTTTTCAGCTACATCACGAAGGACAAGGGGCTTTAGATGTGCAATCCCATTATCCAGAAAACCCCTTTGAAACCGGACAATACTCTCTGTCACCCTGTAGATGGTTCTTTGCCGCTGATGGATACTCTTTATCAGCCATGCCGCTGATCTCAGCTTTTCCTGGATATATATCTTGGCATTATCGGATAATGAGTCTCCACCACGCAAGACATCCTTGTAGTAGGAATTGATTCGCAGTTTGGGTAGACCGTCTTCATTTTGCACTATTTCATAAACATCACCTACTTTAAAGACATAAATATCTGGGGTTATGTATATCGTTTCCTCATCCGAATAGATCCTGCCTGGCTTTGGCTCCAGCCCCTGCAGGACGGTCACCGCTGCAAGGACATCAGTGACCGGCACCGAAAGATTTTTGGCAATCTGATCATATTTTCTGTTTTCAAGGTCCCCCAGGTGATCTGTGATTATCTTTTCGACAAGCGTCCCGCCGAGATTCTGGAATCTGATCTGGATGAGTAAACATTCCCGTGTGTCCCGGGACGCTACACCAACCGGATCAAAATTTTGTATAATAGCAAGCGTTCCAAGCACCCCTTCCATTGGATACCCCGTGACTCGAGATATCTCCTCCAGCGGGATATCCAGATATCCATCTTCATTCAAGTTCCCGATAATGTAAACACCGATCTCCCTTTGCTCCACATCAAGACTGCTCATGTTCAGTTGCCAAATGAGGTGGGAGTACAGATTGGTCTTGGAGGATGTAGTGCTTTCAAAGGAAGGAGTATCCTTTGGCTCGTAAGAAGTTTCCGCCCAACTGGTATTGTATTCGGACAGGTAGCTTTCCCAGTCCACATCATCCCGAACATGTTCCTCGATTGTCACTTCCGGGAGATCAGGAACATCCTCCCCCTGCTCATCTTTCTCACCCTCGGTTTTTGTATCATCCTCAGCCGGAGACACAGCCTGTTCTTCCAGTACCGGGTTTTCCTCCAGTTCCTGAGTGATGCTGTCGAGGAGTTCAAGCCTTGATAGCTGCAAGAGCTTGATAGCCTGCTGCAGCTGGGGAGTCATGATAAGCTGCTGGGAAAGAATCAGCGATTGTCTTAATTCTAAAGCCATAATATAAAGATTACCATCTTAACCCGGGAGTATTACATACAAAAATCTTCCCCGAGATACACACATCGAGCAATTTCACTCTGAACGATCTTTTCCGGAGGACCATGTTCGACGATTTTTCCTCCACTGATAATGTACGCAGTATCACATACACTTAAAGTTTCCCGAACGTTGTGGTCTGATATGAGAATACCCAGGCCCCGATCTTTCAATTGCCTGATGATCTGTTGAATATCATTTAATACGAGCGGATCAATTCCCGCAAACGGTTCATCCAGCAATATAAACCTCGGCTCTGTGACCAGGGCACGGGTAATTTCCAACCTGCGGCGCTCCCCCCCTGAAAGCAACGCAGCCTTCTGTTTTGCCAAATGGGCAATGTCAAGTTCGGTCAGGAGTTTTTTAAGCCTTAACTTCCTTTCACGGGCCGGGATATCCAGCGTTTCCAAAATGGCCAGCAAATTCTGCTCTACCGTCAACTTCCGGAATACAGAAGGCTCTTGGGCCAAATAGTTGATTCCTTTCCTGGCCCTCAGATACATGGGATCATGCGTAATATCCTGCCCGTCAAGGAAAACCTTACCCTCATAAGGGCGTGTCAGGCCCACAATCATATAAAATGTCGTGGTTTTACCGGCTCCGTTGGGACCCAGGAGGCCAACAATATTTTGTCTTTCAATCCCTATACTTACATTATCAACTACCCTCTTCCCGCTGTAGACCTTTACCAGACCTTCTGCCTGGAGTATTTCATGAGCCACGGTCACAGGCGCTACCTTTTTTCGCTCTTGGGGAAGATAATGGCCCTTACCTTTTTATCTCCGAGACTCTCCACAATATGCCGATTTTCTTCTAAGAAAATAGTTATTTTATCGCCTTCTACGGAATCCTTTCCCTGTTTTATAACGGGTCTGCCCGTAAGCACGATTTTCTCATCCTCCTGATAATACACAGCCTTTTCTGCTGTTGCAACGCCTCCCTGCCCCCGGCTAAACCTTACATCTCCGGTGGCAACGATCCTGTCAATCTTTGTCTCCGATTCTGCCTTTTGCTGTTGGGACGGCGGGTTTTTGTAATAAACAAGCATTTTTTTACAGTCTATCACAAAATCATCACCTTTAACACTGATCTCAGCTCTGACATCCCCTTCAAATGTCACCACTTTCGTTTTATCATTCACTTCCAGGGTCTTTGACTTGATGACTATGGGCCTTGGATCATCCTTTGCAGTCTGTTTTTCTAAAACTTCAGACCCAACAGAATCCGTGACTGCAAGGCCAACCAGAAGAGTTGCAAATAAAAAAAATGGCTTGTATCTTACGCCCCTCACTAAATCAAAGACTCCTGTTCTATTGTAGTGGTAACATCTGACAGTACTTTAACACTTTCTTTTTCCAAATCCATTAAAAGGCCCCTACCCGAAACCGAAAAAAATGGGCCAAATATCTTGACCGGTTCCTCCGTACTTACATGGCCGAGCCTTTCATTAATCATAAGGTGCTCGGTAACAATCCTGTAACCATTTCCAGAAAGCCCATCCAAGTCACCCCAGAGGTTAATTTCTCCAGAATCTCTTGAATAATCCCCCTTGTTCCCCTTGAGTTCGAAGGAAGGCCTGTTTTCGGGTATCACCTTTAAATGAAAGTCCTGGAAAAATATAGATTTTCTGTCCTCAGAAAATCTCACCTCACCAGCATTAAGAACCCACTTCAACTCCTTATCCGGATCGTCCTGGGAGTATTGGATGTCTCTGAGCTTGACCCCTGCCCCTGACATGGCCTCCATAAAAAGCGGGCCCTGGATAAACTCTTTCCCGGATCTTACAAGGTAGAAAGCTACCGCGGCCAGCACGAGCCCTAATCCAATCAGTGGCCATTGTCTTAAAAGGGAACTTTTCATTAAATGTCTCGGAAATTGTACAACTTATTGAAAGTACAGATATTTATTGAGGCTTGGTGGTTTTGCCTCATGCATGGA
>JAIWDV010000019.1:9428-12585 GCA_048632525.1 Bacteroidales bacterium
AAGGGAACTTTTCATTAATTACTATATTATACCAACGACCTTTTTGTTCTGTAAAGCCTATTCTCCCGTAAAAGCGGCCAGGGCATCACGCCATTTCCCCTGGCATTTTAAAATTAATTCACACGCCTCCCTCACAGCCCCAAAACCTCCATTGCTTTTTGTAATAAAATCAGCCGCTTCACGAACCTCCTTGACCGCATCTGCAACGGCGATACACAAGCCTGACTCCGTGAACATGGCAAGATCAGGGATATCATCTCCCAAAGAGCAAACTTGTTCTTTTTTAAGACCTCTGGTCTTCTTCAACTGCTGGCATACGGTATTCTTGTCTTTTACGCCCTGATAGACTTCTTCGATTCCCAGTTCCCTGGAGCGGTGTACCAGGACCTGTGATCTCCGGCCTGTCACAATCACCACCTCCAAACCGCTGGACATAAGCATTTTCAAACCCAGGCCATCCTTTACATTAAAGGCCTTGGTCTCTTCTCCCCGATCATTCATGATGATACGTCCGTCAGTCATAACTCCGTCCACATCGAGCAAAAGCAATTTAATCTTGGAAGCCTTTTCATTTAGCATTTATGTAACCGTTCACGGGCTCAGAGGGTCAGGGTTCACCGAAACTCTTAACCTTTGAACTCCTACGCATTTATTTTAGTCCCATTAGAGGACTTGGTAACCTGGAAAACATTTCGCCCCCAACACTGAGGGTCCGGGAGAGTATATGAACATGGCTTATTGCTGAAAAAAACCTGAGGTAGGCTATCCCGAAAGAACATTGCTCGTTCAATATCTTACCAAATTATGGAGCTCCTTAAGCTTGATTAATAGCGGCCTTAGTTCGTTGAGGGGCAATGAATTAGGTCCATCGCAGAGTGCAGACTCCGGATCAGGATGAACTTCCATAAACACGCCATCAGCGCCGGCCGCAACGGCAGCCCTGGACAGATGGCCTACAAATTCCCTCTGGCCTCCCGAGCACGTTCCCGCCCCTCCCGGAAGTTGCACACTATGGGTAGCGTCGAATACCACAGGAAACCCAAAACCCTTCATTATGGCGATGGATCTCATATCAACCACTAAATTGTTGTAGCCGAAAGAATTTCCCCGCTCTGTGACAAGTATATTATGGTTGCCAGTGGAAGTCACCTTTTCAATGGCCGGTCCCATTTCCCATGGCGAGAGAAACTGCCCCTTTTTAATATTAATGGGCAGGCCTGTCCGCGCTGCAGCCAGGATTAAATCGCTCTGACGGCACAAGAATGCAGGAATTTGAATTACATCAAGCACCTTTCTTGCATTTTCTATTTCTCCGATTTGATGCACATCAGACAGGACAGGCAACCCGGTGTCGTCTTTAACCTTCTGAATGATTTCAAGCCCTTTTTCAATGCCTGGCCCTCTAAACGAGTTCAAAGACGTACGGTTGGCCTTATCGTACGATGTTTTAAAAATAATCGGGATATCCAGCTCATCCCTAATTTGCCTCAAGAAGCGGGCAACTTCTAAAGTTGTGGCCTCATCTTCAATTACGCAAGGGCCTGAAATCAGAAAAAAAGGACCATTTGAGCTGATGGTCAAAGGTCCGATTTGGATATTATTTCCCATCTGTTTTTATGAATTCCTCAGCCTTAAATATTTTGATCATATCCAAAAATTAGAGAGCTAAAATTATAACTATTTAAAGGATACTATTACTCGACGGCATATGAAAAGTCAAGAATGGTATTTGGTTGCAAAAGCTGTAAGCGTTCACAGATTCAAGGTGCGAGGGGTTACTCTCGCTCCTGTGCTGTGCATGGGAACATAATTGGTCCATCACGTTCCGTGTCCTGGCTGCACCGGTTACCGACCATAACGTTCGATACCTTCTCAGGACGCCAAGCGGCCGCTAAAAGCGTTCTATGCATAAACATGGGAAACTGAGTAAACCTCTGAACCTTTGAACCCTGAACCCGTGAACGGTTACCAAAAGTTTTGCTTGTCAGGTCAGAGGATAGGCTTTATGATGGGGCCAAATGCATCTTTGGGGGACAACCAGGAATGGCGAAAAAAAAGACCACTAAAACAATTCAAGACATTAACCGTAAGATAAAAGAAGGAAAGGTTGTTGTGGTCACAGCCGATGAGATGACTGATCTCATTAAAAAGAGGGGGCCGAAAAAGGCATCTCAAGAGGTTGATGTGGTGACAACAGGGACATTCGCCCCCATGTGTTCCTCAGGCGCTTTTATCAATTTTGGTCATGCCAAACCAGGTATCAAGTCCTCTCGCGTATTGTTGAATGGTGTGCCAGGTTATGCAGGCCTGGCCGCTGTAGATGTTTATATTGGCGCTACTGCGCCTGCTGAGGATGACCCCTTAAACAGAGTCCACCCGGGGCAATTCAAGTACGGCGGGGGCCATGTCATCCATGATCTCGTGGCTGGTAAAAAAATAGACTTAAAGGTTACGGCCTACGGAACTGACTGCTATCCAAACCGTGATTTCAAGAAAAAGATAACCCTGGAAGACCTCCCATATTCAACACTGCTAAACCCCAGGAATGCTTATCAAAATTACAACTGCGCTGTCAATTTATCCAAAAAGACCATCTACACTTACATGGGGGTCATGAAACCGAATGCAGGCAATGCAAATTACTCCACCTCCGGCCAATTAAGCCCCCTCCTTAACGACCCCTATTACCTCACCATTGGGCTGGGGACGAGGATCTTTCTCGGCGGCGCCAGGGGGTATATAATCGGCCCGGGAACGCAGCATAACCCCCATGTGAAAAGGAATAAAAACGGAGTACCATTGTCTCCCGCGGGAACCCTTATGGTTATGGGCAATTTAAAAGAAATGAATCCCAGATGGGTGGCGGGTGTGAGCATGCTTGGTTACGGATGCTCCCTCGCAGTGGGAGTGGGAGTGCCCATACCCATCCTTAATGAAGAGATGGCACGTTTTACAGGCATTTCAGATGAAGATATATTCACCCAGATCATCGATTACGGGAACGATTATCCAAAGGGGGAGGCAACCAGCCTGGGGCAGGTGAGCTATGCAGAATTGAAGAGCGGTGCAATCCGTTTTAAAGGCCAGGACGTCCCCACCTCCCCCCTGTCTTCGTATACCAGGGCACTTGAAATCGCTCACATTCTAAAAAGCTGGA
>JAIWDV010000020.1:0-12474 GCA_048632525.1 Bacteroidales bacterium
GCACTCTTTCCATACCAATGCTCTTCAAATACCGCTCCGTTGTACTGGGGCTCTTGTGCCGAAGGATGGATTGAATCACCCCCACGTCGTACCCCTGATTGAAGAGTGTGGAAGCCGTTAGGTGCCGGATAGCGTGGAAGCCAAAAGGTTTTACTTTGGCTTTGCCGCAGAGGCGTCGCATGAAATGAATCCTGCATTTGAAGGGCTGGCCGTATTACTCACGGGTGAATGCCGTTTCATCCTGACACAGGAATACATTGGGCTTGTCTTTTATCGGCCTGTGTTCCCACCACCACAGCAACGATTTACGCAATTCCTTGTAAACGGCAACAAAATTACTCTTCAGAAAATGCGTAATATTTTATTTTAAAAAAGGAACTATTGAAGATCATGTCTCTAAAATGCTTTTATCTTTAAAAGAAAAAGGTAAAAATAAGGTTCTGTGGTGGAATAATCGCAGCATCTTTTTATGCGCAAAAAATCAGTATCAATTTTTGCAAAGTGACCAGTGAAAAAGACTGGGAAATGTCCATCAGCCCATAGCGATTTCGTCTGATTATTGCATAATACTATGGAAATAATGTAATAGTTTTTATGTAATTTGCCCCACAATTACATAGTTTTTCGATGAATTATCTTACCTGTTTTTACCCGATAATTTATATAACCATATGATATCTATGCTCTTGTGGTATAAACGCTCGATTTTGCATGATTTTTGCATATCTTATGAAATATTTATTCAATTATTCCGCTCTTGAAAAGGGAATTCTTGTCAATTCAATCAATAATAAAAGGGAATTCTTGTTAATAGAGTGGATGATGTTAGAAAAAGTGTCAGAGAGGACTCTCCCAAAGGTGTAAGTCCTGATCGTAGCTCCTATTCTAGTATGGATTCTGGGCCAATGTTCAAAGAATTGAAAATCATAAGACAATTGGTGCGATTGCTGCACCACTACTCATGGGCGATTCCAATCATTGTTGCATTAGGGGTGCTATCTTCTGCTGCGCAAGGCATAGGCATCAGCCTTTTTATTCCCTTTATTCAGAACATATATCGAACGGGCGCTAACACATCTACAGGAAATTGGTTTGCTGATTCGTTGGGCCGATTGTTTGACAGCATTCCACCTGACCAGCGCCTGTTATGCATTTCTGCAGCGATTTTCGGCTTGGTGTTCATCAGAGTTTGCCTCTCCTATGGCAATGGGATTTTCTGGAGTTGGCTTGATGTTCAAATTGGTAATCGATTGCGATGCAACGCTTTTGAACAATTGCTTGCGGTCAATTACAGTTTCCTGCAGAGCAAGCAATCCGGTGATTTATGGAATACTATAGCCACGGAAACCTGGCGCACCTCTAATGCTTTAGCCGTTTTTGTTAATATGATCATCACGGCTTGTACTCTTGTAGTCTATTCCACCCTGCTAATGCTTATCTCTTGGAAGTTGACCATGATCGTTGCAATGACCATGTTGCTGATCTCAGCAGTTGTCCGATTGCTTACACGCGGCGTGAGAGTTCTTGGAGAAAAAGCAACCCGGGCTAATGCAGAGCTGGCACAACGTATGTACGAAGGCTTTGCCGGAATGAAGATTATTCGGGCTTTTGGGCGGGAATCGTATGAACAGAATCGCTTTAACCAAGCTTCAGAACGAGTGAGCAAAACATTTTTAAAGCTTGGAATTATCCAGGGGACTGTCAACCCTGTCTATGAAATTCTCGCTGCGGCGCTTCTGGTCTCGATTCTGTTCAGCAGTCTGAGAGATCCCAATAACTTGCCCACCATCCTCGTTTTCATTCTCATTCTTCATCGTCTTCTACCTAAAATTAAATCGCTCGATGGTGCTCGAATTGGCCTAAGTTCACTAACGGCCTCGGTAGAAGAAGTTTCGAGCTTATTGGATCGAGCTGACAAGCCTTACACTATCTCGGGAGACAGTCACGTTGAAGGTTTGAAAAAGGCGATTGTTTTCGATCGAGTAACATTTCGCTACGACTCCTCGGAAAAGCCGGCATTGCATGAGGTTTCCTTTGCTATTCTAGCAGGTAAGACGACTGCGCTTGTTGGCCCTTCCGGGGCAGGGAAATCGACGATCATTAGTCTTATATATCGTTTTTATGAAGTTAGCGAAGGCAAGATCTACGTCGACAACCATCTCCTGCAGGACCTAAACCTGGATTCCTGGCGCAGCCGACTTGCTATGGTGGACCAAAACATCTACCTGTTCAACACAACCGTATGGGAGAATATTGCGTATGGACGTCTAAATGCCAGCCATAATGAGATTATCCAAGCAGCCAAGCAGGCGGATGCGCATGGATTCATCAGCCAACTCCCCCAAGGCTACGAGACTATTTTGGGCGATCAGGGCGTTCGGCTCTCTGGTGGACAGCGACAGCGTATCACGTTGGCCCGCGCGATTGTCCGAAACCCTGATATTCTCATTTTGGATGAGGCCACCAACGCGCTTGACAGTATATCGGAAAAACTGATTCAGAGGGCTTTGAGCACGTTGAGGCAAAATCGCACCGTGATCGTCATTGCTCACCGTTTGTCCACCATTGAACAGGCTGACCACGTCATTGCGCTGGAAGAAGGACGAGTCCGCGAACAGGGAAATCTTGACAATCTGTTAAAGCTCGACGGCCTTTTTGCCAGACTTTATAAGTTACAGTACCGCAGGGTTTTAGCCGATGGACAGCAGATTTAACCTGTCTACATCCGATGTTGGCGTCGACGGAGTCTTCGCCACTGCGGAATTGCCCCTATTAGGGTCGCATTACCTGCCGTTGAATGGCAACGTGCCGGTTTTCGAACAATTTACGTCTAATGAAAAACTACGCACTTGTAGCACCGAAGGTTTTAGAGCTGTCTGAAATGTATGGATGGACCGGTTACTCAGCTACGAAATAGCAAGAATCTCAGGTTGAATTGGAATCGGTGCGGTTCTTTGGAGGCGCATATGCCATATCCCATCGTTGAAATTGACGTTACGCAACCTCTACCTGTCATTTCGATCTCCGAAAACGAAACGGGGGTTGCTATAATCCTGCGACGTAAAGGAAGACCGATCGATTTCTGGATGGAGGCGCTGCCACCCAATTGTGAGCTTTCACCGGAGGATTTGTCGGTGCAAATCAGTGAAAGGGCCAAACTCAAGCTGCTTGGCGAGAACATAAGCGATGAGCTGATGCCACCCCGCAAGGCGTGGCGGCTTCCGTCGTTGACTGTTGCCATTTGCACAAAGGACCGCCCTGAGCTCCTGGTCAGATGCCTTAAGTCCGTGCAAGCAACTCAATATCCTGATTTTGGAACACCTTCTTTCCTAGAAACACTAGTTATCGACAACGCCCCATCTGATGAAGCTACAAGGGCTCTGGTCGGTTCAATGCCTGGGGTTCGATACACTTGCGAGCCTAAACCCGGCTTGGACTTTGCGCGCAATCGGGCACTGCGGGAGGCAACGGGTGAGTTGCTGGCCTTCCTCGATGACGACGTGGTGGTAGATCGCCGCTGGCTTGTGGGACTTATGGAGGCTTGGACAGAAAATCCGGATGCCGTAGCCTATACAGGACTTGTACTGCCTTATGAGTTGGCTACAGAGGCCCAAATATTATTCGAGAAGGCGGGGGGGTTTCGTAGAGGTTTCGACAAACTTCGCTATCATGGGCAGACCCTTTCCAATAACCCTCTATACCCTTGTGGAGCAGGAATATTTGGAGCAGGTGCCAATATGGCCTTTCAGCGGGAAAAGTTAATTGAACTCGGTGGTTTTGATGAAGCACTAGATACAGGTAGGCCGCTCCCAGGTGGAGGAGACCTCGATATTTTCTATCGGGTGATCCGCGCAGGCTACCCGTTGGTGTACGAACCACAATATATGGTTTTTCATCAGCACCGCCGGGAAATCAAAGCACTGCGTCGCCAATACTGGAGTTGGGGGTTGGGCTTTATGGCGTTTGTGGACAAATCCTATCATTCTGACCCACCCAAGCGCTCCAAGTTCCTCCGGCTTATATTGTGGTGGTTCAAAGATCGGTTGCGGTATCTAAAAGGTAGTTTGCGAGGTCGCCATGAACTACCTCCCTACATGGTGTTAGCGGAATTGTGGGGGGGAGTCATCGGGCTATTGGGTGAATACTCTCGCTCATCGCGGCGGATCAAGCATATTCGGGCAATTCACATGTCATTCATAGCCACTGGGCTCAGGTTATGTATTTTCTTGAGATAATTGCTATCTGCGGAGCTTCGAGAAGAGATATGAATTATGCAGCATTGTTCGCTTCACTGCCCTTACTCCCGCAGTGGCCCGGGCAAAGTTATCAGACAGGATTTAGATGCTGCGTGTAACTGGAATTTGGCCATTCGAGTAAATACGTAAAGATGACGCTGAACAAGTCTCTAACTATTGACGTAGTTATATGCACCTATAATAATGCTACGCTATTGGATCAGGCTCTGATAGCGATCTCAATGCAACAGGTTCCACCTCACGTTGAGTGGAAGGTTTTGGTGGTGGACAACAACTGCACGGATGAGACTCCTATAGTCATAGGAAAACACATAGCGTCTGGCAAGATACCATACCTCTACAAAGTTTTCGAACCGAAGCAAGGTTTGACGCATGCACGTCTCTGTGGGGTCGAAAATACCAACGGAGATTGGATCGCCTTTGTTGATGATGACTGTTTTTTGAGGGAAGATTGGATAGCTCAAGCAGCAAAATTTGCACTCAAATATCCAAGATGCGGAGCCTTGGGTGGAAGAGTTATTTTGGATTGGGAGGTACCCCCGCCAACTTTTTTACTGAAATACGGATATTCATATGCATTTCAAGACCACGGAGAAGCTTCAAGGGAAGTGTCTTGTCTGGTAGGCGCCGGCTTAATCATCAAAAGATCTGCACTCTTAGAATGCGGTTGGATGCAAAAGCAATTTCTTTCAGATCGAACGGCTAACAAACTTATATCAGGTGGTGACGTTGAAATTGCTTTGCGCATTCGTGGCGCTGGATACCAGCTTTGGTATAATCCGGAATGCCAATTAAGGCACTTTATACCTTCACAGCGTATCTCAAAAATATATCTCGTTAGAATAAATTATGGTCTTGGCACCTGTCAGTTTTATGGTGATTCAATGATTTGGTCGGGTTCATATTTAAGATGGTTATCTGTGTCTATTTTTGATACCCTCCGAGCTACTTCGGGGGTACTCATTCAAACTTTGAGGGCTTTGAGAAGAAAAAAGTCGATGATAGAAGTTGCAATAAATTGGAGTTTCGTGCGGGGTAAATGGGCTGGAATATGGAAGATGTTCCGAATTAGTAGCGAAAAACGCCGAGCATTGTTGGGATGTGCAAAATTGAATTAGTTGCACTTAATTCTATTAATCTAAGATCTGCATTTTGATGGGGATATTTTAATCTTATTACATGTTTGCTCCCTGGAAAATTGTACACATCGAACTGAGTCAAGGCATTCCCGAGCTGCCTTTCTATTATGGCATACAGGGAGCCTGTGTTGTTTTTTGGTGGCACGGGATTCCTCTCGGAGAGCAGAAAATTCAAGTTGATCAGCTGCCCATGCCTGCTTTCCAACTCAGGCAATTAGCGACAAAAGCTATCACTCCTGCCGTTGGAGATCATCTTGTCAACCACGGTTTCAAGGCAAGGTTGCCCATGCCGCCGAGCATTCGATTATTTGATAAACCTCCGGATCTCCAAACCCTAATGGCATTGGATCAACCATTGAGAAGACTTAGAAGACATTTGTCTCAACCCCGCGATGGATTGCCATGTCTATCCGTCTCGGTAGTGGTGTGCACTCGTGACCGCCCCGAGCATCTGGTACTATGCCTGCGGTCGCTTGAAAAGTTATCAGAACGCCCTTATGAGATCCTGGTAATAGATAATGCGCCAACCTCTGATGCCACACGTTGTCTGGTTAGCGAAACACCGGAAGTGCGATACATATTGGAACCACGCCCAGGTTTAAGCATTGCGCGCAATAAGGGCATTGAAAATAGCTCGGCTGATGTTATTGCTTTTACGGACGATGACGTGATGGTTCATCCTGATTGGATTACCCGTTTGCGACAGAGCTTCCAGAGTCCAGCGGTAATGGCTGTCACAGGACTTGTTCTGCCGGCTGAATTGGAAACGGAAGCCCAGTTTCTATTCCAACAAGGTAATGAACCGTCCAAGTGGGGTTATCGTGCTTTGACTTTTGACTCCGATTTCTTTGAGCTGATGAAATCCCGAGGTGTCCCCGTATGGCGTATTGGTGCTGGTGCCAATATGGCCTTTCGGCGCAAGATCTTTGATATAGTGGGCGATTTCGATGAAAGATTGGGGGCAGGGGCTGCCGGATGCAGCGAAGATTCGGAACTCTGGTATCGAGTTCTTGCTCAAGGCTGGCTTTGCCGTTATGAACCGACCGCTGTGGTCTATCACTACCATCGTAAGGAGTTAAGCGATTTGGAGCATCAGATTTACCACTACATGCGCGGGCATATGGCAGCCCTTTTGATTCAATTCGATAAGTATCGACACTGGGGCAACCTGTATCGCGCTTTCGGAGTGTTACCTTGGTACTACACTAAACTATTCAGGAAATCTCTGCGTAATTTAATGCCAGGACCTAAATCCCAAGCGGGTACCCTTGGCGCCCAAATACGGGGATGTTTAGCAGGCGTGAAGTACTACCTTCAAAACAGGAGTTGCTCAAGTCGTTTCGGCGCCTCTGCAGATAAAGCAGACTGGTCTGAACAGGAATATATTTCTAAATGACGTGGATTGGACGGAACCACTAATGCATAAGACGGCACTCTCTACTTTTCTCTCCAAGAGCCCCTTTCCCAACCCGTTTACTTTGGGTTTCTTCTATCGGGAAAAGATGCGGGCTATTCATCGGATAGCTCCCGAACATCGTTTCCAAGAGATTCTCGAAGTGGGAGGGGGGCAAGGTGGGCTGACCGCCCTATTATATCCTCAGGCGAAGATCACTAACCTTGATTTGAATCCAAAGTATGCCCGGGCCGCATGCAACCAGCAGGCGCGGGTTAGGTTTGAGTGCGGAGATGCAACGGCCCTGTCTTTTGAAGATCATTCATTTGATGCGGTAACCATGTTTGATGTTTTGGAGCATATACCAAATCACCACAAGGCAGTTGCAGAGGCCCGACGCGTGTTGCGGCCGGGTGGTTTTCTCTTGCTCAGCGCACCCAATGAAAACTGGCGTTTTCCCTATTATGGATTTATGAAAACAATGTGCCCCACAGAGGTTGAAATGATAGCTGAATGGGGCCATGTCCGGCGCGGCTATTCTTTGAATGAGCTCAAGGAATTAATAGGTCTTCCCTGTAGGGGCTATGCCACTTTTATTTCTCCGGTCACTGTCCTTTGTCATGATCTTTCTTTTTCACGCCTTGAGTACCGTATGCGGCAACGGTTCTGCACAGTGCTCAGCCCGCTGACCTGGCTGGGTTACGCACTGCATCAACAACACAATAGAGGTACAGGAACCGCCTCGGTCTGGGAAAAGTAAGGGTATAGTGATGGCCTGCTCCTGCGGAATTGGTTCAGAGAAGCTTCCACATACAAGTTGGCAAACGAGATCGACGGTTGCATTGCTTCCTTGGGGTGATCTGATAGAGGACTTTTTGGATAGTATCGGAGTTTCGTTCGAGTCATTCTGTCAGGAAATGACTGGCGGGTGGCTTTTCGGGTACATCGATGTGCTGCGGACCGTTGGGATCCGGACCGTAGTGTTTTGTATTTCTGCCCGCGTAAAGAAAATTACACGCTACACTCATGTACCGACCGGAGCCACCATTTGCGTTTTGCCGGCATCGGGCATCTATCTTCGCATTCGTCGCCGAATGGTTAACCCACATGGATGGACCCTGCAAGATATGTTTGGTCGGGTGCAGGGTATCCGGCGCTGGTTGTATGCTGTGCTCAAGCCTTTGGCACCCTATCTCAGCACCCCGCCAATGACACTTGCCCGCGAGATGCGGCGCGAGGGTTGCACTGTGATTCTTTGCCAGGAGTACGAGTACGCGCGCTTCGACATTTGTGTAGCGTTAGGTAAGTTGTTGGGAATGCCTGTATTCGCGACATTCCAGGGGGGTGATCGACAGTTCAGTCGCATCGAAGGCTTGGTGCGTTCAATTACATTGAAGCATTGTGCGGGCTTGATCGTCGCTGCGCAAACCGAAATCCAGCGAATTCACGCGAAGTACCGAGAGCTTTCGATAACGATAGCGCACATATTCAATCCGATTGACCTATCCAGTTGGGCCACTCTGAATCGCAAGGAAACGCGAAAGGCGCTCGAAATTACAGATAATGCCCAGGTCGTTGTATGGCATGGACGTGTGGATATTCGTCGCAAGGGGCTGGATGTCCTGTTGAATGCGTGGAAGAGGATCTGCGAGCAACGGCAAGGTCGTGACCTGCTGTTGCTGCTGATTGGAACAGGGGATGACGCAAATGAGCTGCAGCGGCGTATCACGACTATGAGCCTGCAAAATGTGTTGTGGGTAAACAAGTATGTGCTGGATCGGGCTGCAATTCGACGATACCTTGCAGCTGCCGACGTGTACGTCTTTCCTTCGCGTCATGAGGGATTCCCGGTTGCGCCGATTGAAGCGATGGCCTCAGGTCTGCCCGTGGTGGCCGCCGACGCTCCCGGGATTTCTGACATATTTGAAGGAGGTGAAGCTGCGGGTGGCATTGTGGTGCCGTGCGGAGATGCGGCGGCGCTGGCCTTGGCGCTTGGCAGCGCATTAGATAATCCCACCTGGTGCCGACAACTGGGGCGCTATTCTCGACAAAGGGTAGTGAACGGCTTTTCGTTCGAGGTGGTCGGCAAACAGCTGTACGCTTTTCTTTCAAAGAAAAAACAATTACCCAAGGAATTCCACGAATGATCAGGAAGGATGATCGATTGATAGTGGCAGCCAAATATAATATTGATTCCCATGTTGAGCAGCCACTACCCCTGGTATCTGTTGTGGTGCCGGCATACAATTCCGCAGCATACATCGGGGCTACCTTACATTCTCTCACTGTTCAAACGTACCCTTATATCGAAATCATAGTAGTGGATGACGGATCGGTCGACCATACCGCTCAGATTGTCGAGTCGTTCATGAGAACTGACGATCGGATCAAATTAATACAGCAGCCAAATAGTGGAGTTGCCGTAGCGCGTAACCAAGGAATTCAAGCTGCCAGTGGTCAATTTGTCGCGCCCGTAGATTCCGATGACATCTGTTATCCTAAAAAAATCGAAAAGCTGCTCGCGTGCATGCTGAGCTCCAGCAATGATGTCGGCCTTGTCTATGGCTGGTCCGCAACTATCGATCACCGAGGTTTGCTCACAGGGGGTTACATGGCCAAGCAGGCGGAAGATGATGTTTTTGGTGATCTTGTGTATACAAATTTCATTGGCAATGCCAGCGCCTGCCTGATTCGCAAAGATTGTCTCAATTTAGTCGGATTTTATAATCCTGCTTATTTAGAGCAGAAGGCGCAGGGATGTGAAGACTACGACCTTTATTTGCGAATTGCAGAGCACTTCAAATTCAGAGTTGTAAAGGATTTTTTGACTGGATATCGATCGACTGGCAAAGGTATGTCCTTTGATTACCGGGCCATGGAAAAATCACGCAGACTCGTTGTCCAAGACTTGAAGCTTAGAAATCCTTGGATTCCCAACATCGTTTTTCGTTGGGCACACAGCTCTTACTGCCTTTGGATTGCTGCAAGGGCAAACTACGTTGGATGTTTCAAGGACAGTATCAGATACCTACTCAAGGCGGCGCAATACGATGCCGCGCTTTTGACTAATAGTTGTTATGTATATAAACAACTTTCTTATGCAATGCGGAAAACTTACGGTACGCCATTTAGACCTTTTCTTTCCAATTGCAAAGCGCGACTTTCAGTACCACGAAGTCCTGATGATGGGCATGCAAAAGATATCACATTAGAGAAATTGATTGAGCAAGCTTATCGACTCGATCCGCCTTCATCCCTGATGTTGTTTAGAGAGCGACGTCGAAAAGCTGTGCGCCGGATTATTAGAAAGGCCCGAAACGCAATTGTTATTCGACAAGCGTTTGAAACATAAGCGGTTGGACAAGAAAGGCGAACAGATGGTTCGTTACTATGGCCACTATAGCAACGTAAGTCGGGGACGCCGCAAGAAAGCTCAGACAGACAATCAGGTACCTTATATTTTGGAATCGGAGTTGAGTCCAAAGGAATTTCGAAAAAACTGGGCCCGGCTGATTCAAAAAATATATGAGGTCGACCCGCTTAAATGCCCAAAGTGTCAGGGGTCAATGCGGGTATACTGGGAATGCAATTGTTGACAACGCACCGACAGCTTCTGAGATGATAGCATTATCTCGTTCCGGAATTAAAAATACAATCACTTTTTCTCAAGTGGTAGAGAATCCTATAATGGCAATTGTCAGTCAAGGTCGGGTAACTCTTCCGGTTTCATACGATTTTGATAGTCCATTTACATTTCTTAGTGAAGGTAGGGGCTGCTGGGGCGATGGCTGGTATGATCTTTTACCTGGAGACATTCTAAAAGGTTATGAGCTGCATGCTGCAATTCAGTTTAATGGCAACCTATCTTCAATCAGTTGGGTTGCTTCTCAAAATGAATATTGGCATGGTATTACTGTGGGAGTCGCGAACTCAGCACCCGTCCCTGAACCAGCTACTTTGTTACTTTTGGGTTCGGGCTTAGTGGGCCTTGTAGGACTTGGCAGGAAAAAATTTAGAAATATTTAATTATTAAGGATCGCAACTCAGAAAAAGGGCAGTGCTAACGATAGTGCTGCCTTTTTTATTGATGCAATGGCGATATCTGCAAGTGCGCCACGAGCGCACTTTTAACATATGATTTAAAGGTGTGCGCAACTGCACAAGAGATGAGGGAGGGCCCCTCGGAGCCGGCTTACAGGAGCAGGCTTCAAACCACCTCAAGCTGCTGTGGTCAAAAGCCATGGTGATGAGCGTTGAGGAAAAGACATGGCAAAAGACCGTGTCAGGTGAGGATCAAGGAGATGAGCGATAGCGAACCATTGATGAGGTGTCGAAATATCAGAGACGGCGTCAAAACTGGGGTGCTTGCAGGTCCCCAGGATAAGCTCAGGGGATACCTGTTTACTGTCTGGGCGGCGTCCGGCATAAAGATGGCATGAACTTGATCCAGGCTTTTGTGCGGAACGTGGGAACTCTTCATGTGATGTTAAGAGAAAACCTTATAAGTGAGGACCACGAAGGGGGAAAGTATCGATGCACATGAAGTGGGCGGATCATCCTGTAGTAGTGTTGAAGGGTCTGTAATGGGGCTGGAGCGAAGGGGATGAGTCAGGTCGTAGAAAGATTCAGCCAACCAGAAATGGGAGGAGCTAATTTCTTACTGCGTCGGCTTGAAGCCGAGAGGTTTCAAGAGTATGGCTGGCAGGAGCCGTATGAATCGAGAGGTTCACGTACGGATCTGTGAGGGCCTGGGGGTGAAATTCCCCTGGGCTACTCGACTTTATAGCATCTCTCTGTATTTATTTGATATCAATCCGATATCTTGTTAAATCCTGGACGGTAATTGGATGATTAAAGCAAGGTTTGAACGATAAAGTTCCCAGGAACCAACTCCCCCATTCTTAAAGATTGTAAGGACGGCTACGGTCAGAAATGCGGATTCCAAACAGTTGGAATCTATTTTATTAAAATCATCGTCGTCATTATCATTATCTGTTTAATTCCCAGTAAGTTGAAAATGACGATACTAATGACGGTCTACCGGACAGAACCATCCCGGCTGTTTTTGACATCGCTGTAAAATCGCTTGTGCAGAATTCTGCACAAGGGATATTTTATGATTTCCGTATGTACTGAAATTGATAAACAGATTGAATAGAGGACTGCGTGAATGGTCTGCCATCTGGAAACTGAATACTAACTGTTCCAATGCTGGAATAAACCGCCTTTTCCCCCTAATAAACGCTCTACTTTCCTGTAGTTTTTATTATGCTGGTTGGACGATATGACAGGATTGTCATTAGAGTTGGTGTAATGTGTAGGATACTGTAATTACGCTACTATTACAATTTTATTGGGATTTCTGCCTTAATGTCTGGCACTTTTGAGGGTACATTACATACACAATATTCATTTTAGAATTTATTTGCCATTGCTGGCACAATTTTTTCTTTGTGAAATTATGATTAAATACGTGATGATATTAGTCTGTCGGTAGGCTTTCTGTGTCTTTTGGTTGGATAGAATTCATAGTATTTACAATAGTTTTTGATGTGAATATAGCACAACGGGTAAATGAGGATTACCTTTGGGGACGCCAGAAAAATTTAAGGGTTATAAAAATACTGAGACCTTTGAAAAATGTTCAATTTTGTTCAAGTTCAAGGAAGGCGAAAATTTTAATCGC
>JAIWDV010000021.1:0-12353 GCA_048632525.1 Bacteroidales bacterium
ATAGGCTGAAATTTGGGATTTAAGAAATTCCAGATATCTTGCCAGAGAAACAACTATCTGAAATCGCAAAATAATTACATGTATGTTCTGAATATCTCACGATTTCAAGGACCTTGATATTTACCGAAAGATAGCAGATCTCACAACGATTGAATCTTATACGTAGCTCCACATATTGTGGTCACCCCAAAAGATGAAAAGAGCGGAATCTTTAAGATAATCCACGCTCTTCGTGTATCATTGTTATAGTGAACTTAATAGCCGGAAGGAAAAAATTCATGCAAGAGTCTTAACAGACCAAATGGCTTATTTTAATCCTACATCCTTTATGGCCTGCTTGCAACGCCCGCTTACCTGTTTGTCATGCTTTTCGAGACATTCTAACAGACGTCCTTCACCAGGTGCAATCGACGCGCAATACTTTTCCAAATCCGCATCGCATTCGTTCGCAACATAGGTGAGGGCTGCAACCGCGCGTTCAAGTTGAACAGCGGCGTCATATAGTGCATACTCACATTTTGCTGAAAGTTTATCTCCATGAGCAAAAAGGCAGGCCAAAACGCGGCCTTGCCCCGGCGTCACCTGACCACAGTACTTTTCAATTTCCATCTTACAGCCATCGGCTACTGTATCAACCAAGTCTTGCTGTGCATTTGCGCTGGTAATGGTGAAAATCAATCCGATCATTACGAAAATTGCAGGTAAGTAAAATTTGTACTTTTTCATGTCTTCCTCCTTTTTTTTATGGTTCAGATGAACCGGTCTAATTGAGATACCCATGATATTGTTGTACGTTAAACTTAATTCAGTCAGTTTTGTCAAGGCAGTTTTTACTCGAAATTGGTTTTGGGTCTATATCGAAAAAACTATTAGGAGGCAGGATATACCGTATTTTCTACCCCATTGCGTTGCTTTCGTTTTTCCATATACTTGCCATATCTGTTGGGTGGACTATATCGGAATTTATTGAAGATTACAAAAACAAATGAAAAGCAAATACCGGATTTTAGGACGATCCATTAATAGCAGCTAATCGCTACATTGACCTGCTTTGATATGTTGGAGTTATCTGTAACAAGTGATTATACAGTTCTGTTTATCATGTAAATTGTAAAGATATACAGAAAGGTTGTAAAATCTGATGTCTTCAAATTCCAGATACCTTGCCAGTATCTCAACCTACTGAAAATATTGTATATAAAGCGTATATCACATTGTTTTCGGTACTGTCAACGCCTGAGATACATAGAAGCAGTTATTGGCAATTTGGGCTCATTCGCGATAAGTTGGAGATACCTGCAACGGGGAATTTCAACCGTAGTGATTAGCTATCAGCTGCAAGAGCATGGTTAGCTGAGCTTGACGGCTGTCCCATACGCTAACAATTCAGCTGCAGTGCCAATAACACTCGTAGTCATATAGCGAACATTAATGACTGCATCGGCACCCTTTTCAGCAGCCTTTGCTGTCATCCTCTCAGTAGCGGTTGAGCGAGCGTCTCTCATCATCTCTGTGTATTCAGTCAATTCACCACCAAGAATCAGCCTGACTATGGCGGAAAGGTCTTTGCCAAGCCATATGGCAAATACCGTGTGTCCTTGGACGAGACCGAGAATCTCAGTGATTTCTCGACCCGGCAGTACATCGGAGTTCAACAGTAGAACCGTGCGATCAGACTCAGTAGCCAGCGGCTCTTCAACTGATACCTTGTGTGCAGTTTGTTCGAGAGTTAATGTCGCCAATACCACAAGGATACCCCCCAAAAGGCAAAAAACCGCTATTTTTAGCCACCAGGGTATGACCGGATCATCGGCAACCATTACGTACCATGGAATACCAACAAATACTGCGGTAAAAAGCCCGAGTACGAACGCCCCTGAGCCAATATGTCGAAGTACTTTCATCTCTTCCTCCTATGAAGGTAATTTGCGAAAATTTAGCGGATTAAAAACCTGTAATTTCTTGCCAGTATGTCAACATTCGTAATTATTCATATATGTTATGAGTATACCAATAGAATCAGGGGCTCTTCAACTTGACGTACACAGTTACCTTTAACGCTAGCATGACCGGTGGGTTGAGCGTAGCAAAACCAATCCGTCTGCATGCAATTAGAATGGCGTTTATGCAATGACCATAATTTAAGTCAATTGCTTTTAGTGAATAAAATCTGGCTTTTGTTAGTTGCAGTATTACAAATTAGTGGCATCTATAAATAATCTTTTATCAATGAATTTACTCTATCTGGTTCCTCGTGTTGAACCCAATGGCTTGCCTCCTCAATAAAAACCAAACGCCCCTTACGACATAAATCAATGCTTGGTTGGGCCATATCACTGATCAACGCAAAATCTTTCATCCCCCAAATTAGAAGGGTGGGAATATCAATATAAGATTTAACGCTTTTTTCAAACATGGTTCTAAATGCTGCACGATACCAATTAATCATCGACCTTAAAGCGTTTTTTTTCGACCAGGCTTCCTGATATTGTTTCAAATCTGTCTCTGAAAAAGTGCCCCTGCGACTTGATTTAATCAATCCTTTTCGTAATAGAGCAAAATTAATTCTACTTAAAATTAATTCAGGGAACCCAGGAATTTGAAAGAAAAAAATATACCAGCTTTTTCGCTTTTGTCGCCAGCTTGTGAGTAATGTTTTTTTCATAACTTTGGGGTGAGGAATGTTCAAGATAATGAGTTTTTCTAATCTTTCAGGATATTTAATTGCCAACTGCCAGGCAATCATTCCACCCCAATCATGTCCAATTATGGTTGCTTTTTTATATTTTAAGGCATCAATCAACCCAATAATATCTAAGGTCAAGTTATCGATGCGGTAAGCGTCAATTCCCTTTGGTTTATCACTGAGGTTGTAGCCTCTTTGATCAGGAACAACGACTCTAAACCCCATGCCCGCAAGAAAATCAATTTGTTGTCTCCAACCATACCAGAACTCAGGAAATCCGTGGAGCAATAAAACTAATGGCCTTTCTGAATCACCTTTTTGAACTATATGCAGTTTGATACCATTAGTTTCAATCATTTTATCCTGGGTTCGAATCTCCATCATACATTACCATTATTATAAATTTCATTCTAACAAGTGATTACACAGATCTGGATATCATCACCTTTGTAGTGTTATCCGGCTAAAACACAGATTGTGTCTCAATAAAGATACATTGAGAGTATATGCAAATGGCGCTTTGAGGTTATCAGTAAAGCTGGTGTTCAGAATGCTCGAATTTTTCAGTCGGTTTTAGCTGTCATAGGCCATATTCTTTGGCGCGCAGCGAGTTCGTCACGCACTTTTTCATTGACCTCATCCGGCGTCTTCTGCCAGTATATCCGCCCCCGTCGAATGAAGGTCGAGCCTAAGAACTTGCCGTTTTTCTCCCCGATCAATATACCGAACTTGTCGATGAGTTCTTCTTTTAGCCGACTATTGCCCGTCATCAATAAGAACACCGGTTTGCCTGCGAAGTCGTGGTTCTCGACAAAAGACCAAAGCGGCGGGGCCGGTCGAAACCACCAAATGGGCGAACACAGGAAAATGAGGTCATAGTTGGAGAGGTCTACCGGGTCATGCTGAATGGGCGTTGTTGTCACCTCTTGGTCTGCGTGTTGAGAGGCGAGTAGCTGACCCTTTATGGTCCTGGCATATTGTGGTGCCGCTATCTGTAGCAAATCCGCGTCGAAAAATCGGGCACCCGCCTTGGCCGCACCCAAGGTGTTGCCGGTGCGTGAGTAAACGACAACGAGCGTGCGTGCCGTCGATATGGACACTCGCCGGTACGGAGGCGACTCGACCCAGGTCGTTTGGGTTTTATAAAAGAATAGAAGGCAGGCAGCAACAACAACAACGATGAGACCAACGGTGATCAGCAAAATCGTTTTTCCCCCTCTCATTTTGTTTACCCGAAGTTGTTTCAGCATATAGCTATCATAAACCAGTCTTTTTTGAAGAATTAGCAAATTTAGAATATATGCTAAAAACCAAACCCTACAAAACCTGATCTACCTTGCCAGTATCTGACATAATCAGTGTTATCAATAGGTTGAGATATGTGTTACATACATGCAACCGGGATGAAGGTATCCAGATGAAACTGAATTTTTAGTCTACCTCAATATATGGTATTTCCCCACTTCTGTCCAATCCAATTCGTCGGTCAATGTTTCTTGCCAAATCTTAGCATAATCAATGGCCGGTTTTATTACGATTATATTTTGCAAAATGAAAGATCCAGTATTTCTCTCCCCTGAGCACTTATCGATTTATCAGCCTGGTGATAGCCGTCCCTATAACGAACATCGCCGCCATAACCGCACACATATAGCCCCAGTGGTAAGGGGAGAGTGCCGTGGTCTTAAAGACGATGTTCATCACGGGCACATAGACGACCGCTACCTGAAGCAACACAGAAAGAATTATAGCTCCGATAAGATACAGGTTTGAGAAGAATGGAAGCTTGTACTGGGAACGGACCATGGTGACCCTCACCATCTCGAGCATCACGATGGTGGTGAAGGCAATCGTCCGCGCGATTGTGTCCCCTTCGGGAAGAAACCGATTAAAGAGAAAGAGGACTCCGGCTGCCATAAGTACTGATATAATGATAATGTTTGTGGCCATGCTTTTTGTTATAATCGGTTCACTTGGATTGCGTGGCGATACATCCATGATTCCTTTTCGTATGGGATCGACACCCAGGGCAACTGCGGGAAGGCCATCCGTAATCAGGTTCAACCACAGGATCTGCGTGGCCAGAAGCGGCATAACTATGGCTCCGGAGGAATTTCTGAAGCCAATGATCATGGCTATGAAGAGTATCAGGACCTCACCAAGATTGCTCGACAGCAGGTAATTGACAAATTTCTTAATGTTTTCGTAGATGCCCCGTCCCTGTTCCACCGCCTTTACAATCGAGGTATACTTATCATCAAGGAGCACCATATCCGCCGTCTCTTTGGTCACATCCGTGCCCGTAATGCCCATGGCGATACCGATATCAGCCTCCTTGAGCGCTGGCGCGTCGTTTATACCGTCGCCAGACATGGCGACCACTTCTTCTGTTTCTCTTAAGGCCCGCACGATCCGAATCTTATGCTCCGGGTTTACCCTCGAGAAAATAGAGATTTCCTTCACTGTTTTTTTAAGGGCTTCATCATTCATCTTTTCAAGCTCTTCTCCGGTCACTGCATCACCCTTAATGCCCAGCTGGTGGGCTATGGCCTGTGCCGTGAGCGCATAATCGCCGGTTATCATAATGGATCGAATCCCTGCACTCCTGCACCTTTCGATGGCACTCCGAACCCCGTCACGGGGAGGGTCGATCATGCCTTGCAGACCCACAAAGATAAGGTCCTGCTCATCGGATACATCAACATCTTTACCAGAAGCCAGTGGCTTATACGCAAAAGCAAGCACCCTTAAAGCCTGCGATGCGAACTTTCCGTTTGTTTCACTAATCATTCTTTTCGCTTCATCGGTAAGGGGTGACACCTTCCCTCCGGCATCTATTCTCGAACAGAGCGTCAGCACCACGTCCGGCGCTCCCTTGGTGTACATAAAAAGCCCTTCGTTCGTGCGATGCACAGTGGATTTCCTTTTGCGCTCGGAATCGAAGGGTATCTCATGAACCCGTGGAAACTTATCATTCAAAATCGACCTTTTCAGTCCCGCCTTCGCGGCGCTCACAATAAGGCATCCTTCGGTGGGATCACCGATGATACTCTTCTTTTCTGATAACGCGGCATCGTTGTTCAGTGCGCCTATCCTCAGGAGAAGTTCAGCAGATGAAGGATCAATTTCCTCACCCGAAGAAAGGAACTTTCCCGAAATATCGTATCCCGAGCCCGTGATATCGATGATGGTATCGTTGACGAACAATTTCGTTACCGTCATCTCGTTCCGTGTAAGGGTCCCTGTCTTGTCCGTGCAGATGACCGTGGTGCATCCCAGTGTCTCCACGCTGTGCAGGCGCTTTACAAGGGCATTCTGTCCCACCATCCTCTTGACTCCGAGCGCCAGCGCGATGGTCACTACAATTGGAAGACCCTCTGGCACGGCAGCCACTGCGAGACTTACGCCCACCATTATCATCTCAAGGAGATTCCCTCCCTTGAAGATGCCGAAGGCGATGATGATTCCGCAGATGATAAGCGTTAAGATCCCGAGCCTCCGCCCTAGCATATCCAGTCTTTTCTGAAGCGGAGTTTCATCGTCCTCAACAGACTCAATCGATTCAGCAATCTTCCCCATCTCGGTGTCCATGCCCGTTCTCACAACGACCGCCTTACCGGAGCCACTGGTGACATTCGTACCGCCGAAAATCATGTTATGCATATCACCAAGTGTGCTCGTATCATCTATGGGCGTCGAATCCTTTTTTACCGAGTGACTCTCGCCTGTCAGTGATGACTCCATGACCTCCAGCAGGTATTGTTCGATGACGCGGGCATCGGCGGGTATCCGATCCCCGGACTCGAAAGCGATCACATCGCCGGGCACCAGTTTATTGCTATTGATCCTCCTCTTTAGGCCATCCCTTATGACCGTGGCCTGAAGAGCGGCCATTTTCTTAAGCGACTCGATGGCCTTCTCCGCCCTATATTCCTGAAAGAACCCGAGAACCGCGTTCACGATAAGGATGGCGACGATCACAACACTGTCGATATATTCGTGGAGTATGAATGATATTAAAACAGCAGCGATGAGTATGTAGACGATGAAGCTGTTGAACTGAGACAGAAACTTCTTGATCAGAGAGATCTCACGCTCGCGCCCTATTTCATTGGGACCATACTGAGTAAGTCTCTCCTGTGCTTGCTCTTCACTTAGCCCCCTTATTCCTGACGAAAAATGTTTCAGGACCTTGTCAGATGTGAGCTGATGGAATTTCATTCAATTCTCCTCGATAGATCGCTCTACCTTTTCTGCTGAATACTCTGCATCAAGACCAGAGATGTCAACCTGCATGTCGGCCCGATCATAGGTCTTCCGAAAGTAAGTGATGTCCTTTTTGATTTCTCGAAGATAGAGATGTTTCTCTTTCTGTGTGAGTCGTTTCTCTATTAGGCGTGAATCTATGTCGTAGAACGTAATCCGATTCAGGATATTCTCTGGCGTATCTGTCAGAACAACAGACATCCCCGCTGTTTTTTTGACTACACGTAAAAAACCACCCATTAGGCCGCTTGGGGGTAAAGCGATTACACAATCTTGACTATTGGGTAGTGACAGAATGTGTACCAACGCCGTCGAAGCTTCGTTCCGATAGGAATGTACAGTTAAAAACTTGTTTTGTAATCGCTCAATTGAAGTCCCAAAGAATCTCTCAATCTCTTCGTCGAGATCGAAAAAACGGTAGCCAAGACGAGAAGATAGTATTGAACCAATTGTCGTCTTCCCAACGCAACCGATACCTGTAAGAAAAATTCGCATGTAGTCTGTTCCTGACGTTTTTCTCGAGTCCGAACGGTGTGAGATAACCTGCCGCGGTTGACAGCACGATACTTCGATTTGATAAACCTGATCAAGATAATATAAAAATTCGAGAAGTGGCGCAGTTAAGCGGTCTGAGTTGATTGATTTGTTAGACGCTGCTCAGCTTCATCTCAAGATTATATGCAGAATTGTCAGGTATTCTTCCAGTATTTACAAAGCCTAGTTTTTCATAATAAGTCACAGCGTTCAAAGTGCTTTCAACAAACAATTTTTCGATTTTCATTTCTATAGCTTTCTTTTTGATTATACTAAAAAGCTTACTTCCAACTGATTTATTTTCAAAACCTGGCAGCATATACAGAAAGCTGATAGTTCCAGTATCATTTTTGATTTCAAGTTGAATGAATCCAATGATTCTTCCGTCAGATTTCGCCGATATTGTAAAATTGTTTGGGTCTTCTAAAGTTTTCTTAATATATTCAGGTTCTCTATCATTATAGAAGTTATGAAAAATTTTTCTGACTTCGTTATCATATGCTTTTATTGATATTTCATTGGCGGATATCACCATGACATTGTGAATTTCATTGCAATCAGATAGTTTTGCTGTTTCGAAATTAATATTCATTTTTTTAATGTGTATCTGTCTAACAATTATTATTACGAAAATATTCTAAATAACGTTGGCAAGAGCTCTGAATGAAGGCCTTAGACTCTTAACAAATCCTTTACTCTCAACCTCGGTTAAATGCCTGCCCTTTAGAATTCCTGCTTTGCGGACCTCTTATTGAGGATTGAACAGGGCATGCATATTTAACTGGGGTGTGCCAAATTTCTCCTGGGATGTGATGTCTTTTGGCTCTGGCCATTAGCTGCTGTCTATATCTTTCTTTTCGCCTTCAAAAAGGCTAATATAGACCCAATATCCGCACGATTTTCGGCATCATTTCATTTAATATCAACTGCTTAGCGTGGCCCGACCCCATTCAACATTCAATCACTTGAGTAATTTCAAAGCAGCTCCTACGATTCTCCTACGGTTGGGCAGGGCCTGGTCCTCCAAATCGCGGCAGTAGGGAATTGTCTCTTCTGTGCAGACTCTACCGTATCTCATAGAAATTCCTGACTCCATTGCTATCGCGGCCAGTTCCCCCGAAAGACCAAAGCATCGATAATCTTCATCCACAACCAATAGACGACCGGTCTTTGCTATCGAACCGAGTAGTGTGTCACTATCCAATGGGGAAACCGTTCTGAGGTCAAGCACTTCCGCTGTGACTCCTTGCTTTTCCAAATCGTGAGCAGCTTCAAGAGCACGATGCACGCCTACGCCCACGCTTGCTATCGTGATGTCTGTTCCATCGTGCCGAGTCACCGCTTTTCCAATAGGCACAGGCAGCCACTGATCCGGAACCGGTCCTTCAGCTCCTTGGTTTGGGACATCGTATTTTACCGTCTTTCTTCCACCGGCTCCTAGATAATCCAGCCAATAATCTGCAAGCAACTTGTGCTCAAGATAAATAACAGGCCCCTCATATTCGATAGCAGAAAGCATTAAACCTCCAGCATCGGCAGGAGTCGAAGGGACGACAACCGTCAAACCAGGAATATGAGCTAACCATCCCCAGAGACTCTGCTCATGTTGCCCGCCGTCGCCGTATCCTCCACCACAGGCCGCTCGCACAACCAACGGCACATTCCATTTTCCACCTGAAAATGCTTCTATTTTTGCTGCATGATTTAGCAACGCATCCATCGCCACACCAATAAAATCCACAAGCATGACTTCGACAACCGGGCGTAACCCTGCCATTGCAGAAGTTACGGCGGCACCAACGAACGCACTTTCGCTAATTGGTGCAGCAAGAACACGCTCTTTTCCAAAACGCGTGAAGAGATTTACACGAATCATTTGCACATCTTCACCAATGATAATGATTCGATTGTCCTCTGCCATAGCAGTTGCAAGTGCATCCTCGATAGCATCTGCAAACGTCATCGTTCTCATTACTGGCGTCCCTTTTTTTCTACAGTTTTTGGAGATAGCAAAGCACGGGCAATAGCGGCTCGAATTTCTTCGCCAACCTCATCCTCCAGTTTCCGCAAGCGATCTTTTTCTATTTGAAGTTTGTTGCGAACAATTTTAAGTGGGTCTTTTTGAGCAAAAATGTGCTCTTTGGTGGTCTTCCCAATTAACGAGGTGACCGTTCCGAGGCCAGCGGTCCGCTTTGTAACGGAAGTCCCCTTCGCCCTTGTAACAGATTTCAGTAACGGCCCCGCTATTTTCTTCATTTCTTTCACCGGGTGTCGGGCGATTCGCAACAAGGGATCGCCAAGAAAATGTCCTTCTGGATGCACACAGGTGGCATAAAGAAACGTCGGCCCTTTTTGAGCTCGAGCGCGTTCCAAAGCTTCATGCGCAGCGGCCCAGACGACTTCTACGTCGGTCCCGTCTATTTCGATTGCCGGCATTCCGAAACTTCGTGCACGTTCAACTAACTTGCCGCCGGTTACAGAAGCTGAAACGGTGGTGATGGCCCATTTGCTATCCTTGCAAATGAAGACGACGGGTAAATTCCAAACAACAGCGAGGTTCATAGCTTCCAACAACATGCCTTGATTCATCGCCCCTTCGCCAAAGAAGGCCAGTGCAATTTTACCGGGTCGAAGATACCGAGCTGCGAGGGCAAAACCAACCGCCGCCGGTCCAGACGCACCCACAATTCCTGATGAAGCGGCTAAATGCTCCTTTGAAAAAAGATGCATATGTCCACCCTGCCCGGCACAAAGACCATTTGGGTGGCCGAGGAACTCTCGAAACAGGAGACCCGGATCTATACCCCGCATGACCAGAGGAGCTGTTCCGCGATGGTCAAGCGCCATGGCATCTCCGGCTTGAAGCTGCAGAACTGTTCCTGCAACAATGGCTTCCTCTCCAACACTCAAGTGCATTTCACCGGAAATACTCCCTTCATTCCATGCCCGAGTTATCGCTTCTTCGAACAAACGACTTCTGAACATATTTTCGTAGATATACCACAAATCGGTGTCAATAGATGCGGCCATGGCGTGTCCTTTTTTAACGGCAAGGGGTTATTAGGCGTTCTTTAGATGAAATTTGGTGTCGAATTAGGCGATTCGAAAATTTATGGTATCGGAAAAATGACAAATGGTCAAGAAGGTGGCTTTGGCGCCAGTTTATAGGTGATAATTTATAGCTGATAGTAAAAAGAATTGATCAATTGAGGCATTCGTATACAACGAGAACGACTTATCCATTAAAGACACCGATGTACGTGAAGTTGAGATAGCAGTTTAACCATGCCTAAACTCCCGGGTGTAAATCATCTTCTAAGAGATGTCAGGTCTACCTTCTCAGAATTCGGATCCAGCGCCAGACGTTCAAAAGCCCGATCAAGGAGGTTGCCACATAGGTCAGCGCGCAGGCAAACAGGATTTTTTTGGCGGCCGGAATATCCTCCGGAGGAATATAGTCTCCGGATGACAGCAGCGGAAGGGCGCGGTTGAAGCTGGCATCAAACTCGGTGGGAAGGGTCAGGAGGTGCACCAGCACCGGGATGCCCAGGGTCCCCAATCCGCCAAGAAACATCAATACACCGACCGACGGCGCCCGGGTGAGGGCGGCCAGGAACGGAATTGCCATCATAATGACGGCGCCGATCCGTTCCAGTTTCTGGGCCGTGCCGATCATCCGGGTTCGGGTTTTAAGGGGTTTGTAACCGGCCTGGTCCTGGATGGCGTGCCCGATCTCGTGGGCGGCAACCACCACGGAGGTAAGGGTTTTGCGACCGCAGGTATTTTCCGTCAGACGAATGGTTTTCTGCGACGGGTCATAGTGATCGGCGGTATCGGTCACCTCCACCTTAACATCGTTTAAATCCAGGCGCTCCAAAACCAGTCGGGCCAGATCGATACCGTTGCCCGAGAAATACTCCCGGCGGTTGTAACGGTTTAATACGTGCCGGGCCCACAGGTGCGGTCCGAACAGGGCGACAATTGCAATGGCAATGATATAAATCATTTCGGAACCAGGGCGGCCACCGGACACACCTCAACACATGCCCGGCAGGTGTCGCAGGGAGGCGGTTCGGCTTGCGGGCGGTCATAAAAGCTGATGACCGTGTCGATCCCGCGCCTGGCAAAGGTTAGCCCGGCCCGGTTTTGCTGCTGGCGGCAGACATAGACACATTTTCCGCACAGCACACAGCGGTTCGGATAGTAATCTAAAAAGGGGTGGCCTTCATCAATCCGGGTTTCTTTCAGAAGCCGATCGAGGCCTTTGGATTTTAAAGCGACTTTTAAGAATTTGGCCATATCCTGCAGGGCGCATTTGCGATTGGCCGGGCAGTTTTTGCAGTCCACGTCATGGACCGAAAGCAGCAGTTGCAGGGCGGTTTTCTGCAGCTGCCGGACGCGCGGGGTGTCGGTGTGCACAACCATTTCCCGGTCGACCCGTAGCGAACAGGAGGAAACGGGATGGTCGGCGCCTTCGATCTCAACGAAACACAGGCGGCAGGAGGCGGGGGGATGTTCCATTCCTTCAAGATAGCACAGATTCGGAATGTAAATGCCGTTATCCAGACAGGCCTCGAGCAAATTCGTGCCTTCAGCAACCTCGATTTTTTTGTCATCTATTTCCAGGGTGATCATTGACCGTGTCCTTCAGTTTTTTATTTAGTCATCGAAAACCTGGTCCTCTGGGCCAGGTCAGAGATAATCGGCTCTGCCTGTAACAGTTTCAACACTCCATAAGTATGTTGAGTAGAGCAGAGTCATGGAGAGCTCCCTTCCAGGGGGCAAACCAAAGCCAGGTCCTTTGGGCCTGGATTCTTTACTTTTGTGCAGAGAAAAAAAATGGTCAAAAAGCAATAGGAAACGCACT
>JAIWDV010000022.1:0-11724 GCA_048632525.1 Bacteroidales bacterium
AAAATCAGACCGGTCCATCAACTGGAGACCGCTGGCCCCGTCTGCTGCGCTTTCAACGCCGTAACCAGCCTTGGTCAGCAAGACTTCCAGCATATGCCGCATGTTCTCTTCATCGTCAATGATAAGCACTCGTTGTTTAGGCATAAATCGTCTCGGAATTTGTATGAGTTATTAAAAGTGAAGCTAAATTTTCTCTGCCTCAATGATATTATGCATCTTTTGTCTGATAAAGGGGGAGATCAATGATTATGGTTGTCCCTTTTCCCACTGTACTTTCAGCGCGAATTGTTCCCCCCAATCCTTCCAAAATCCTGTAGCAGACAGACAGGCCAAGTCCGGTTCCTTTGCCAGGTTCTTTAGTTGTATAAAAGGGATCAAAGATATGACCAAGTTCTTGCTCCGGTATGCCAGACCCTGTATCCGTGAATCTGAGTTCCATGGAATCATCCATCACAAGGCTCTCTATCGTCAAGACCTTAGTGTTGACATCATCAGAGCCCTCGTCGCGCTCCATGGCATCGGCAGCATTCATGACAATATTTAGAAAAACCTGTCTCAATTGGTCGGGGTCTGTACAAACAGTATCTTTGGTCGCTTCAAGCACTGTCTGCACCTGTATGCCAGCCATCATGGGCTGAGGTTTAAGCATATCTATAAGGTCCAGGATCAGTTTATGGACGCTTGTTTCCTTCTGTTCGCCGCTTGTGAGCCTGGAAAAGTCAAGGAGCTGTCGGATAATGTCGTTTATTCGTATGATTTCTGATTCTATTCGGTTCAGGAAATCACTTTTCTCCTCCTGAGTCAGACCGTCCTTCTTGATCAAATCAAGATATCCCAGGATGATTCCTATCGGGTTACCGATCTCGTGTGCCACCCCCGTCGCCAATCTGCCCACTGACGCAAGTTTTTCAGACCTGATGATTTCGTTTTGGGCTTTTTTGATCTCCTCATTGGCCTTTTCCAGGGAGGCGATATGGCTCTTTAACTCTTTCTTGTTTTCCTCAAGACGTTTGAGCATCATATTCAGGGATCGAAAAAGCTGGCCAATTTCGTTTCCGGGCTGCTCTGCCAATTGCGGAAAAGGCTCTCCGTCCTTGAATTCATCAGTGATCTGCAAAAGCGCGTGGATTGGCTTGACCACGGTTCTGGAGAGAAGATAGATCCCAAACAGGACAAGAACGATGGTATTGAGGAATATGTAAATGAGAATGATTTTTTCTGATTTTCGCAATACCTCGTAAACAGGACCAAGATGTGCACAGATGGTGGCGGCACCTATGATACGGCCTTGAGCGAATATGGGCGCAGTGACATTTACCCTTTCATGGGCGAGCCAGATTATACCCCAGGTGCTGCCATAAAAATCAAAAGCCCCTTTTCTGGTTGCCACAGCCTCGCGGGACATGGAGAGGGCCTCTTTCTCGGCCTGGCCCCATGATCCTGTGCTGAGTACTTTGACCCCCTCCTTATTTACTATCAGGGCCTCTGAAAAGTGACCTTTATGCAATAATTGACCAATTTCCTTTCTAAAGGTCGGGGCAGAATCAAGATTAGCCAAATTTTTGTTCATATGGATAATCGAGTATTCCACCTTCTTTTCCAGCACATGTAGGAGCAAGCGGCCCGCGTCTATTTTGGCCTGTATGAGGTCTTTCTCTGAAAATTTAATCATAACTACATTGATAAGCAGCATGGCAGAAATAATCAGAAAGGCCAGATGCGTCAAAATACCTGTTTTCAAGCTGTAAAACGGAAATCGCAAGACCAGACCTCACCTACAGAAGTAAACTAATGTACCAGTTTGTCAGTTGAGGACCAAAAAAGATATAAAAGAGCGCGCCAAGAGACAGAAAAGGACCAAAAGGGATTTTGACCCGATACCCTTTGCCGGCCGCGAGAAGGAAAACAGACCCGATGATGGCACCTGTGAGTGAAGATACCAGCAGAACAAAAGGCAGGGATCTCCAACCCATCCATGCGCCTATCATGGCCAGCAGCTTTACGTCGCCTCCTCCCATGCCCTGTTTTCCTGTGAGCTTCTCATAAATCAGGCCGACAAGAAAAAGCGCTCCGCCACCCCCAATGATGCCGATAATTGAATCAAACCACGAAACATTGCCAGGAATAAAAGCGGCTGCCAATCCTGCAACGATACCTGGTATTGACAGTACATCCGGAATAATCTGGTGGTCAAGATCAATAAAACTAATAGTCACAAGGGTTGCGGCAAACAAAAGAAAGAGAAGGTATTGTAAACTAAGTCCATATCTGATAAACAAGGCAAGGCTCAGCAATCCGGTAATGGCTTCTACGGCCGGATAGCGCCAGGAAATCGGGTGGTGACAGTGCCTGCATCTGCCTAACAAAAGAAGGTAGCTGATCAGGGGAATATTGTCGTAAAACCTGATTTTTTTTCCACAGTTGGGGCAACTGGATGACGGACGAATAATTGATTTTTCGAGCGGGATGCGATAAATGCATACGTTCATAAAGCTCCCCAAAGCCAGTCCAACCAAGAGGGAATACAGAGCAATTAATAAACCAAAATCCATATGAGTGCTTCCTGATTCTAAGAGATGGCAAAAAACAAAACCGCAGTGATAAATAAAAAAACCCTGATGCTTTCCATCAACGCGGATAATCCCCAACAGCGCCTGATCAACCGGGTCTGCGCGGTCCTTGAAGAAGGGGGGCTGATTGTCTATCCTACCGACACCTTTTACGGAATAGGATGTAATCTTTTCAATAAAAGGGGAATACAGCTTATCTACAGGTTGAAAAATCGCCCACTCAAGAAACCTTTCTCCTTCCTATGTGACAGCCTCAAGGAGGTAAGCCGCTATGCCCTGGTTTCCAATTACGCGTATAAAACCATGAAACGGCTTCTCCCCGGTCCGTACACATTTATCATGGAGGGCACCAGACTGGTGCCAAAAATCATGTTGACTAAGCGAAAAACCGTAGGAATCCGTGTGCCTGACAACAAGATTTGCCTGGATATTATACGAACCTTTGGCCGACCTATCATAAGCACGAGTGCAGTGTTTGATGACCCCCAATCCATAAAAGAGGCGTATGGATCTTTTCTCGATGTTATCATAGACGGTGGGGTGCTCTATCAAAGCCCTTCCAGTGTAGTCTCTTTAATTGATGATATACCAGAGGTCATTCGGGAGGGGAAAGGAGATGTTAGCGGCTTTCGATAGCTTTGCGCAAGCCTTTAGCCCCCAACAAAACCGCTCCATCGGTATTCTACCCGGGTTTTCATGCCTTGAATCCGTTTAGCAATGGAATCAGCGGCTGACCCAAGAAATAGGTCCCATAGGTCCAATTTGCTTTTTTTGGGATATACCAGCGTCACATCCCCTCTAATGGTGGCCATATTCTTGGCAAGTTCCACGGCGTCTTGGAAATTACCCAAAACATCTACAAGTCCCAATTCCTTGGCCTGAGCTCCTGAAAAAATACGACCATCAGCAATCTCACGAGTTTTCTCTATGGAGAGATTCCTTCCGCTGGCCACTGCCTCTACAAATTGTTTCTGAATATCAGCTATTAGGGCGCTAATGAGTTCTTTATCCCGAGCAGTAAGTTCCCTGTGCGGGGAACCAATGTCTTTGAATTCCCCGCTTTTTAGAACTTCAAATTTAATGCCTATTTTATTTAGAAGTTCCTCGAATCTGACAAATTCCATGATAACACCAATGCTGCCAGTGATAGTTCCCGGGTTGGCCACAATCTGTTTAGCTGCCGCAGCGATGTAATACCCACCTGATGCTGCTACTCCTCCCAGGGACGCAACGACTTCTTTGGTCTCCACAGTTCTCTGGACTTCCCGGTATATTTCCTGGGTAGGCCCGACTGCGCCGCCTGGTGAGTTTATCCTCAAAATGATTGCCTTTATACCTTTATCCTTTCTGAACCTCCCGAGTTGTTCTGTGATAGCCTGGGAGTCCAAAATTGCGCCTTCTATGGGAATGACCCCTATCTTAGAGCTAAAGGACAGGCTCGAAGAGGGAGTAAACACTTTCAGGACAATGATCATGGCTATGCCTAATACAAGGCCAACGCCCGCAAGGATGCCCAAAACTATCAGTATGGGATGCTTTTTTCCTGCCATTGCCTACAAGGTCGATTTGAGTCGGACCTTCTCTATATTCGAAGGTTTACGCCAAAAGAACTGTATGGAGCCATGAAGAGTGGTCAAGAACAATTTATTGGGCTGAAGCACATAGAGTTCAAGTTGGTACTTATGGGATCGAGCGTCAAGCAGTGGTACCATCGTCTTCAGGTAATGTTTTTTCGGGTGAGCTGTCCGCGGGTTCAACCTGTGGATCGGATTCTGTTTCGGATATTTCGGCCTCGTGTGATTCTGCAGTCTCAGATTGGGTTTGCTGCTCTGTATGAATCATCTCTTCTCTTAATAAATCTCCCAGGTTAGATGTGGCGCCCTTGTTGCTTTCCATATAGCTTTTAAAAATGTCTTTTTCACTGCTTTCTTCTAATTTTCTGATGGAAAGTCCTATCTTTTTCTCCTCTCTTGAGACGTTCAAGACCTTGGCCTGAATCACGTCATCAATTTGAAATCTCGATAAGGGGTTTCCCCGTTTCTCTGTGGCGACTTCGGAGATATGAACAAGGCCCTCTATGCCTTCCTCCAGTTCAAGGAAGAGACCAAAATCGGTCACGTTGGTCACAGTCCCGGTCACTCGGGTGCCCGGCTTATATTTTTGCGGAATCTCATCCCAGGGATCCGATGTGAGCTGTTTGATACCGAGTGAAAAGCGTTCATTTGCTTTGTCAATGTTCAGAACAACTGCCTGGAGTTCCTGCCCTTTTTTGCAAACCTCAGAAGGGTGCTTAATCCTTCTCGTCCAAGAAATGTCAGAAATATGAACAAGACCGTCTATTCCTTCATCAATCCCGATAAAAACCCCAAAGTCGGTTATATTCTTTATCTTCCCCTCTATGGTAGTCCCTACAGGATATTTTTCTTCGATCACATCCCATGGATTGGGTTCAACTTGTTTCATGCCAAGGGAGATTCGCTTCTTGGTAACATCTATATTCAGGACCATAGCATCCACTATCCCACCGACGTTCAAGACTTGTGAAGGGTGTCTGACTTTTCTGGTCCAGGACATCTCGGAAACATGAATCAGTCCTTCAACTCCCTGTTCCACTTCTACAAATGCGCCGTAATCTGTCAGGCTGACGACACGGCCCTGAACTCTGGTGCCTAAAGGGTATTTGTGCTCGGCCTCAGTCCAAGGGTCAGGGGTCAGTTGTTTTATTCCAAGGGATACCCTTTCCCTTTCTTTGTCAAAATTTAAGATCTTGACTGTGATTTTGTCTCCGAATTTATACACCTCTGACGGGTGTCCTACTCTACCCCAGGACATGTCGGTAATATGGATAAGCCCGTCAATGCCACCAAGATCTACAAATAATCCATAATCGGTAATGTTTTTAACTGTCCCCTCAAGGACTGCGCCGTCCTCAAGGTTTTTAAGCGTTTCATCCCTCAATGCCATTCGGTTTGCTTCCAAAATGGCGCGACGAGAAAGAACAATATTTCCCCGACGCTTGTTATACTTAACGATCTTGAAGTCATATTCTTGCCCAACCAGACTATCCATATCCCTGATAGGTCTCAAGTCCACCTGTGAGCCAGGCAAGAAAGCCTGAAGGCCAATATCCACGGAGAGCCCTCCCCTGACCCGAGAGATGATTGTGCCCTGAATGGTGCCATCGTTTTCATAAATATCCTTTATCTTGTCCCAAACCTTGATTTTAGCTGCTTTTTCTTTGGAAAGCCGGATGGTTCCTTCGGCATCTTCTCTCCGTTCTAAAAGAACCTCTACCTTGTCCCCCACCTTGGCTGCCAAATTTCCTTCTGAATCAATAAACTCCTGGATCGAAATTTGACCCTCGGATTTGTAACCGATATCAACTAAGACATATTCCTTGTCTACTTGAACTATTTCTCCTTTAACGACCTCTCCCTCCTGGATGCTCTTCAGACTTTCTTCGTATAATTCCGAAAAGTTATCGGTATCCTGAGTATCCTCTCCAGCCACATTTTTTTCTTCCCCTATCTCCTTGTCAGAGGTTCTCTGGTCATCATTAAAGGTCGTGTCAACGTTTTGGGTTTCAGAAATCTCGTCTTCGGTTATTTCGTCTATTGGTTTTTCCATTAACCTAAATACCCCCTACAAATTTTTGCCCAGTTATTAAGATTCACAATTCAAATTTTTCATTTTACCAATTATCTAAACTTTCTTCAACTGTTTATTTAGCAAGCCCCGAATATCATTCCAGATCTAACTGGCAGAGTATTGTCCCAATGACTTGTTCTGGCGTCATTTCTGTTGTGTCAATAATTTTTGCATCCTCGGCTGGCCTTAGTGGGGCTATAGAACGTGTTTCGTCCTGATGGTCTCTCTTTTTTAGTTGGCTCTCTACAAACGCCCTGTGTACAGCTTCCCCCCGCTCCAAGCGCTCTTTGTGTCTTCTTTCCGTCCTGATTTTGAGGGAGGCTGTTAAATAAAACTTGTGTTTGGCATCAGGAAATACGACTGTTCCCATATCCCGGCCTTCGGCCACAAGCGTCATCCCTTTGGCCATTTTCCTCTGAAGCCCGGTCATTGCTTTCCTGACTTCACTTACAGCCGACACCTTTGAGGAGGCCATGTCCATCTCCGGACTACGTATTGCTGCAGAGATGTCCTCCCCATTCAAGAACAGCCTGGGCGGGGCTTGATCCGTTATAAAGCGGAGATCGAGGGAATTGCAGAGTTCCCCCAGGGCTTTTCCATCGTTGAGATGAATTTTTTCTCTTTTTGCCGCGAGGGCTACCGCCCTGTACATGGCGCCTGTATCGAGATATAGATACCCAATCTTTTTGGCCAGTAGACGGCTGATTGTGCTTTTCCCGGAGCCAGCCGGACCATCAATAGTTATCACGTTTTGCATTAATGCTCTTTTTTGTTTAACTCACTATCTTTCTCAATGTCTTGATAAATCTCTCATTTTCTTCAGGCAAGCCCACATTGATCCGTATATACTCCGGAAGGCCATAGCTATCCATTGAACGAACAATGACTCCCTCCCTCAACATCAATTCGTAGGTCTTTTGTCCTCCCAGTGGCACCTTGATCAGGAAAAAGTTGGTCTGTGTGGGGATATATTTAAGCCCCATGTCTTGAATGCCATTGTATAAATAGTCCAAACCCTCCCTGACCAGCTTAAGGGTTTGTGAGACAAATGCCATGTCGTCAAGAGCCGCGTTAGCAGCCGCCTGTGCCAAAGTATTGGCGTTAAAGGGCTGTCTGACCCGGTTCATGTAATCGATGACCTCTCTTGACCCAAAACCATAGCCGATCCTGAGACCTGCAAGACCATAAAGCTTTGAAAATGTTCTCAAAACGACTAAAAGAGGCCGTTTTTCAAGCAATTTAAGGCCGTTTGCAACTGCCGGGTCTGAGACAAATTCAATGTAGGCCTCATCGAGTATCACAACGATATCTTCCGGGATATCCTCTAAAAAACAGGCCATTTGTTCTTCTGATAGAACAGAGCCCGTTGGGTTATTGGGATTATTGATGAATACCATCTTAGTCTTGGAGGTGATTGCCTTAGAGATCTCATCCAAATCGATATTGAAATTTAAAAGGGGGACTGAGATCATCTGGCCTCCAGCCCCTTTCACTATCTTTTCATAAACGAGAAATGTGGGAAAAGCCTGTATCACATGTTCTTCTGTGGATAAAAAGGTCCGAATAACCAACTCGATTAACTCATTTGAACCATTCCCCAGAATAATCTGATCAGGGGGGATACTGTATTTCTTGCTTAATTTTGACTTAAGATAGAAGCCGCTTCCATCAGGGTACCTGTGAAGGGCGCTTAGTCTATCCGTGATCGCCTGGGTGGCCAACGGCGAAGGGCCGAGGGGGTTTTCATTTGAGGCCAGTTTGATAGAGCCAGTTATCCCCAGTTCTCTTTCAAGTTCTTCTATTGGCTTACCGGGGGGGTAAGGAACCAGATTTTCGACTCCCTCGCGGGCTAATTTTTTCATAATTAATAAAGTTACACCCTTTCAAGTTTACGGCCTTATAGCGTAAGTCCGATAAAAAGTAAACATCAGACCTTCAGCAGCACAGATTCTTTGTATTTCAAACTGCCTCTAAAGGTTAAAATCAGGATTGCTGCCAGATTTGGTCTTGACTTGCGTTTTTCGATCTATTAATTTTAGCATTAACCCAGGTAACCATTTTTAATCGTTCCCATATTATGCAGAGGAGAGCCATGAATAAATCTAAATTGATAGAAAATCTTTCTCAAGCAGTGGATCTGCCCTTGCGAAAGGCAGAAGAGGTAGTCAATGTAGTTTTCGGGGACATGGAGAAGGCCCTCATCAAAGGCGAGAGGGTAGAGATCAGGGGGCTCGGCAGCTTTAAAGTAAAAAAATACGACGGTTACAAGGGTAGAAACCCCAAAACAGGGGAGGTAATTGACGTCACACCCAAGAAACTTCCCTTTTTTAAAGTGGGCAAGGAACTTAAAGAAAGAGTAGATATTAACTGAAAAGTCTTTAAAGCCCTTGGTCGTGCTAGACGGGGAGCTAGCGGTGCCCTGTAACCCGAAATCCGCTTATGCGGGGTTGAAAGTCCTTCAGGAGATCCCTGATACGAGTTGATCCTTCGTTGCCCGGGAGGTGAGATGGACCTCACGTGACAGACGCTTGCGAACCCCGTCAGATCCGGGAGGAAGCAGCGGTAAGCAAGAGAGTCTGTGTCGTGATGTGATCTATCTTTTACTCCAGGTGGCGATGACTTCTCGGTCATGGCTTAACTAAGGATGCACGGCCAAGGACTGAAAAAACTTTCCCCCCTGTCAGCACTAACTGCACAGTCAAACCGGGATTTTACTTGCCTGATCTCTCACAACTTTACAAAATATGAAATCTGACCGCTTATGGCTCAACCCTTATCTAACCTTTTGTGGGTCCGGGAAAAGATCATATACTTCCGGTACCCGAATCTCTTCCTGAATCCACAGCTCGTTCATGGGGTTTTTACCCGGCACGGTGGTTTTAGCGAGGCACCTTATCACAGCCTGAATATCAGTTACACGGTGGGTGACGCGCCGGATAATGTAACCGTCAATCACCATACGATTAAGGAGACCATCGGAGCCAACCACCTGATTTTTATGAACCAATCTCACGGAACTGACATTCTGGTCCTTCGCAAAGGCCAAGACACACTATTCGAAAATATCCCTTCAGCCGATGCCATCATTACGAATGTCCCCTTCTTTGCTCTCATGGTACAACTTGCCGATTGCCAGGGGGTTATCATCTTTGATCCAAAAAAAAATGTGGTGGCCAATGTCCACTGTGGTTGGCGGGGTAATGTCCAGAACATCCTTGAAAGAGTTGTAATCCGGATGAAAAAGGACTTTGGTTGCATAGAATCCCATCTCCTGGCAGGTATCAGCCCCTCTCTCGGCCCCTGTTGCGCAGAGTTTGTCAGCCATAAGGAAATTTTTCCGGACGCGTTCAAACGGTTTATGGTGCGGGAAAACTACTTTGACTTATGGGCTATCAGTCGCTGGCAGCTCGAAAGTGCGGGGCTGAGAGGGGGTAATATTGAAATTGCAGGGATTTGCACCCGCTGCAGGGCTGATCTTTTCTATTCCTATCGTGGTGAGGGGAAAACAGGCCGTTTCGGGGCTGTTGCTATGTTAATATAGATGGAGGCCTGCGGAAGAGTAGCATGGCGGCCGGAAAAGTCTTGTTGGTAACTGCTCAATAAGTTCGGGCGCTCACAACCTGATTAATGCCTTAAGCGAATGAAAATGGCTGTACAGACTTTCGGAGTTTAGGCGTGAGCCTTTTATAAAATCCTTACGGATAAACTCCACCCGAGCTTATTGAGAAGTTACCAAAGTTACATCTAACATAATGAATTTAATATGAAATGCCTCTGATTTCAAAATCCCCCCTACCCCCCTTTTCAAAGGGGGGAAATATTAAGTCCCCCTTTATTAAAGGGGGATTTAGGGGGATTTTCTTGACCGGATTCAATCTGACTTTGACGTTTCCCTGTCAGTATTTTATGCTGACCATAGCATATGGGAAGGAAAACGGAAATACCCACTTTTTTTTGAAAACTTATCTCATTTGATATATAGATAAAAAGTTACTAACGAGGTTCAAGGTTCAATGGTTCAGGGTTCAACGTTAACTGATGAGAATACAACCTTTGAACCTTTGAACCCTTGAACGGTCACGACAGCCTTTATGGAAACCCCAATCAAAGAACCATCTCAGCAGACCTACCGAAAATTATTCTGGGCACTTCTGTTTTCTGTAACCCTCTTTCGCATGGCCATTGCAGGCAGTTTCGGTCTTGGCACGGATGAATCCCATTATGTGCTTTTCTCCCGGCACCTTGCATGGGGATACTTTGATCATCCGCCCATGGTGGCCTTCCTCGCGGCCTTAACGACTCTTGCCGGGGATGAAGTCTTTTTTGTGCGCCTTGGCCCCATCATTTGCACGGCCATCACGCTGATTGTCTTGAGATTCCTTGCCCTGGCCCTTTACCGGGATGAAAGGGTGGCATTCTGGGCAGCGGTTTTGATGCTCTTCATGCCATACCAGCACCTGCTGGCAGTTGCCCTGCTTCCGGATGCGACCCTGAATCTTTTCTGGTGTGGCGCGCTGCTTGCGGCGTGGTATGCCATAAAAGATGGAAAATGGTCAGCGTGGGTTCTGTTGGGTCTCTTAACAGGGGGAGCGCTCCTCAGCAAATACCACGCTGTGCTGCTGCCGTTGTGCCTGTTTTGTTATTTGCTTGCATCTCCGGGCAGGCGCTTTTGGCTTGGGAGAATTCAACCGTATGCGGCAGGATTAATTGCTCTTTTGGTATTTTTACCAAATATCCTGTGGAATGCCTATCATAACTGGGTCTCTTATGCTTTTCAGTTGTCTCATGGAGGTGGCGGGCACTTTACCATAGGTAAGCTTCTTGCCGTCCTTGGAGGGCAGATGGGGGTCTGGTCGCCTGTGATCTTCGGGTTGTTGATTGCGGCATTCATATCAATGGCCCGGGAACGTCCGCTCAGTGAATCCGACCGTTTTGTATTGTGGACCAGCCTTCCTGTTTTTCTCTTTTTCTGTGGAATTGGTACATTTGGCAAGATCCTCCCCCACTGGCCTTCTGTGGGGTGGTGGACGGGTTCACTGGCCGTTATTTCAGTGACCATGCGAAAGTTTTCTAAAAGAGATAAGGCGGGAATCCGTTGGCGCCGCTGGTGTGTCACCGGAGCAATTGTAGGTTTTGTTATGACAGGCTTTTTATACCTGGCCCTTTTCCTGCCCGTTGTTGACCCGCTCTATTCCCGGGCAAGAGACCTTTCCATAATGCTTAACCGGCATTTTCCTGCCATTAAGCGCCTTGAACCATTTAAAAGTCAGGATGACATTACAAATATCCTCTTCGGGTGGGACAAGATCGCAAAAAGGGTGGAAGAAATTCGATCCAGGATGCCGAACCCTGAAAAAACATTTATCTTCTGTCATCGTTTTTACACAACCAGCCGGATTGCTGTTTATGTTCATCCGGAAACAGAAGCAACAACCTTACGCAACAAATTCGATCAATATCGTCTCTGGTTTTCTGCGGAGGGCCACAAGGGATGGGATGCTTTGTT
>JAIWDV010000023.1:0-11503 GCA_048632525.1 Bacteroidales bacterium
ACCTATGATTTTCCCCAAGGCATCCAGCCCGCTCTTGAGTTCAAAAGCAACAATTTCCATGGGAGCGTCTTTTTTTGCCTTTTGGCCGGCGCTTTTGAAAAATTGAGCCGCATCTATCAGGGCCTGTCTGTGTCTCAAGTTCGGGGCCACATCAGGGGACGTCACGTCTATATCCCCTTTTAGTAAACAACCCGAAATGCCTTTTCTCAGCTGGCCAAGGCCTTGACCTGTGAGCGCGGATATCTTAACGATGGGAAGTCCAGAGAATGCATCATGTTCGGCTTCCTTACTGAGTCTGGATGGGAGATCGATTTTGTTGATCACAATCAGGGCATTTTTTCCCCGGGATTGAGCAATGATATTGTGATCACTATGGTTTAGCGGCCTGCTCTGGTCAATGACCACAAGTAAGAAGTCAGCTTCTGCCAGTTTTTGCTCGGTAAAGTGGATTCCGATCCTTTCCACCTCATTCTTTACATTCCTGAATCCGGCAGTATCCATAAGGCGGAGCGGCAGCCCCTCAATTGTGATGGTGGATTCAATGATGTCCCTTGTCGTCCCTGGAATCGCTGTTACGATCGCCCGTTGTTCGTTTAGAAGTCTATTTAGAATGCTTGATTTTCCCGCATTAACACGCCCCACAATCACGGTGTTGATGCCATCTACCCAGAGTCTTTTTGTTGCCTGGGCCTCAATCAAGTCTTCGATGGGTTTGACAATTTCCTTTCCAATTCGCTTTGAGGTTTTTTCCCTGGATATGATTTCGGATTCCTCGTCCGGGAAATCGATCGCCACTTCCGCGTGTGCAAGGAAATCGATCGCCTTTTGCCGCAGTCCCTCGATTTCATTCCTGAAGGTCCCCTGGATCTGCTGAGATGCTAAATGCAGGCCCCTGTCCGATTTGGCATTGATTAGGTCGATCACAGCTTCAGCCTGGGTCAAATCGATTCTGCCATTCAAGAAGGCCCTCAATGTAAATTCTCCGGGTCTGGCCAGTCTTGCGCCCTGGTCTAAAATAATTTGGAGGACCCTTGAAAGGAGGAGATAGCCGCTGTGGGAATTGATTTCAACGATGTCTTCCCGGGTATAGGAGTGAGGAGCCTTCATAAAGGAGAGCAGAACTTCATCGACCATGTCACCGGAGGATGGATCCAGGAAGTTCCCCAGGTAAAGGTGATGACTATTAAGACCTTGAACGGGTTTTTTCGGCCTAAAGGTTTTTTCAGCGATTTCAGCAGACAAGGGGCCGCTGATACGAATAATACCGATTCCGGCCTGGCCGATGGGTGTGGCAATGGCGGCGATGGTATCGTTGTCCGTTAACCGTTGCCCGTTGTCTGTTGTCCGTTGCAGGTTTCCCATAGCCCGTTACGTTAAGCTGAATTTATTTCATCTTTGTGAACCACACCTGTGGGCGTTGTCAGAGGCCATTGACTTTGCCCGGACTTTACCTGGTTTTGCCAAAGAATTTCAAATGACAAAATCCAAATGACAATTCAAAACCAAATGCTTAAATGACTAAACTCTCATTCGGGTAAGCAAAGTGTGATAAAGCGATTTAAATAAAGCAAAGACAAACGAGTAACGAAGCGCCTGCAATAAAGAAGGAGTTGAGCTGACATCAAGGTTGGGGCTTTGAGCTTTGACATTCATTTGGCATTTGAGTTTTGTAATTTGACATTAAACCTCATAAACGTGAATCCAGTGCCTCGCGGAATAACCCCCTTCCACGAGGCAGATCACAGCCACTTATCTTTCCGTATTCCGCCATCTTTTCTGTCAACTGACAACAGACAACTTTCAACTGACGAATAAGGTTATCTTTCAGGTATGATGAGGATCTTTTTTAAAATACCTTCCCCCCGGCTTTTCGTGTCCAGTGACTCATCGTCCCTCAGGGCCATGTGAACGATTCTCCGGTCATGGGGATTTAAAAGATTCGTGACTACAGGTTTTCCGATATTTTTGGCTTTTTCGCCCATCCTCAGGGCCATCTGTATCAAAGACTCTCGTCTTCGCTGACGATAATTTTCAGAATCAACAACCACCTGGGTTCGCTTTTCCAGGGCCTTATTAACGATCTTGTTCACGATAAACTGCAGGGCGTCCAAGGTTCTCCCCTTTCGCCCAATTAGAAGCCCCGATGTATCGCCTTCAATGTTAAGGGCAATTGTGCCATCGTTTTGTGCTGCGCTTACTGTGGTTCCCTCCATGGGGATCAGTGTCAAGATATTTTCCAGTGCGTCTTTAGCAATGGCGACCCCGTTTGTCTCCTCGACGGGTTCCGGTTCTTCACCTGTAGTCGTGACTTTGACTTTAGCCTTCCTGCCACCTACTAATCCAAAAATCCCCGCGGATCCGGGTTCAATGATTTCGACGTCGATCTCGTCTTTGGTGAGCTTGAGTTGGCGACAGGCATTTTCAATCGCTTCCTCGGTAGTTTTTCCTTCAAATTCAAAAGTTTGCATGATTGTGACCTCCAAATGTTATGCTTAACTCCTGTGAATACGATATTGCTGGCCTATTGAAAGAATATTATTGACAAACCAGTAAAGAACAAGGCCAGACGGGAAGTTGATAAACATAAATGTAAAGATAAGTGGTAAGAACATCATGATCTTGGCCTGCATCGGGTCCCCGGGGGTCGGGGTCATTTTCTGCTGAAGAAACATGGAAGCGCCCATCAACAGGGTAAGCACTGGTATTCCGTAAGGCGGTTCCATGAAGGGGATACTAAACGGGAAGTTGAAAAGGCGATCAGGGGCTGAAAGATCTTTTATCCAAAGCATAAACGGCGCCTGTCTCAGTTCAATGGCGCTACCCAGAATTCTAAAAAGAGCAAAGAATACTGGAAGCTGGATTATCATGGGCAAGCATCCGCCCATGGGGTTCACCTTGTAGGTTTTGTACAGCCCCATCATTTCTTTGTTCAGTTGTGCTTTGTTGTTTTTATATTTTTCTCTGATCTTGGCCATTCTGGGCTGGAGTTTCTGCATCTCCTTCATGGATTTGTAGCTTTTGTGTGTCAGGGGCCAGAAAAGGATCTTGATCAGGATTGTGAGAAGAATAATGGATACACCATAGTTGTTTATGTACTGGTTGAAAAATCTCAGGAGATACAGAAGGGGCTTGGCAATTATGTCAGTCCATCCAAAAGAAATGGCCCTTTCGAGATTTTTTCCAAGCTGTTTCAGGATACCCAGTTCTCTGGGTCCGAGGTACAGGGTATAGCTGGAAGAGACCCGTTCAGAAGGGTGTAGTGAAATAGATGGTGGCATGTGGGTGCCTTCCAATATGCCCGATGGCAATAGACGCCCTTTGAAACTTGCCTTTGAAGGTTCATCCGGGATAACGGCTGATATAAAGAAATCGTCCTCATAGGCCATCCAACCGATCCGGCCTGCCAGGTCCTTTGGTTCGGATTCCTTTTTGATCTTCACTTCTTCAAGTTTGTCGTCCAGGAGCAGGACGATACCAACGTAGGAGTAATAGCTCTGCTTACCCTCGGGCGGTAATGCCTTTATATCAGCGACAAAGGCGCCCGTGACTGTTTCTCCCGATTGATTGATTACATCGATATGGAGATCGATCCTGTATTGATCCGGATAAAAGCGGTACGTCTGACTAATTGAAATCCCACCGGAGGTCGAGGAGTGGAAAACCAGGTTTTTAGGTGAAGAATCTGATTCGAGCCGTATTTTTTGGTGCTCCACCTGGTAGATGGTTTTTTCGAGTTGACTTGCAGACGCCCCATCAAAGCTTATTATCAAAAAATCGGCCTTATCTTGCTGAAGATTGATAAGTTCAATCAAGGGTGAATCAGGCTCTACGGACTCACGGTATTCTTTCAGTTTAAAGCTTTTAATGGTGGGGCCCGCATTGGTAAAGACAGCCCTGTATAAGGGTGTGTCGACCACAACCTCTTTTTCATCAGTCTCTGGGGCCAGCTTAATTTTTGTTTTCTCTGGTGCTTTAGAAATCGCAGCATGCGGTGCGCTCGCAGTTTCTGGAGACTGCGATACAGTCTTCGGTGCAACTGTTTCAGGGGTTTCACCTTTTTTTGAAACCTGGTCTTTGCTCGGGTTGAAAAGGAATGACCATAGAATAAGCACCAGGAAGGACAAAGCAAAGGCCAGTATCGTTCTTTTTTCCATCTGAACTACCTTGTTTTAGGATCCCTCAGAATCCTACATTGTATGTTTTTTGACATATTAAATACAAAATTAGCGGGTGTTGGCGCCACAGGAATAATGATAATCACGCAGGCCACAATCCTTCATACAAGGGGATCATATCCCCCTGGATGAAAGGGGTGACATTTGGAGATTCTGATCAACGCCAGACCTCCCCCTTTCAAAATCCCATATTTGATGATAGCATGGCGGGCATAGTTTGAGCACGTAGGATAAAAACGACAGGAAGGAGACCAGAGAGATGAAATAAATCGTTGATATATAACTATTAAGGCTATAGGTACATATCTGAGCTTATATAAAGGGCTTTTTGTCAAAAATAATTTCCCCGATTTCCTCTTTGATTTTCCGGAGATCCAAATAGCTGGCACCCTTTTTTGCTGCAATGACGATATCATATCCTTGGGGGAAACGGGACTTATTAAGCCTGAAAAGTTCTCTGATAAGGCGCTTGACCCTATTCCTCTTGACCGCGTTTCCTGTCTTCTTACTTACAATGACCCCCAATCTCGTAATGCCGAGCCCGTTCTGTCTGAGAATGACAGTAAAGTGTCTTGAATGAATGCGCTTCCCTGATCTATTTGCATTGACATAGTCAGCTCGATTCAATATTTTTATTCTTTTTGGAAACGAAAAAGACCCCATTAGGCTAATGTAACCTGGTTGGAATTAAAGGGTGTGTCTATACGGCTAATCGTTTCCGTCCCTTTGATCTTCTTCGTTTCAAGACATTTATGCCACCCTTTGTACGCATTCTTGCCCTGAAGCCGTGTGTTCTTGCCCTTTTAATATTGCTGGGCTGATAAGTTCTTTTCATAGTAATGTTGGATCCTTCTGTGTGAATTACAACAATTTTTTATAAAAACATGGATTGTTTTTTTTGTCAAGAAAAATTCATTTTGTTTATTTTATAATTGATAATTCAAATAATATGGTATAATTAATGTATAGTTAAATATAAGCTGGGAAATAAAAATTTCGCTGAAAGGAGGGAATAATGCTTCTGGACCCCATATTTGGCTTATTCTCTAATGATTTAGCCATCGATCTCGGGACAGCTAACACCCTCGTTTATATGAAAGGCAAAGGGATTGTGTTGAGTGAGCCGTCTGTCGTGGCTGTCAGAAAAGACGGCAGAGGAGCCAACAAAGTTTTGGCAGTGGGCCAGGAAGCCAAAATGATGCTTGGGCGGACCCCGGGTGACATTACGGCTATTCGCCCAATGAAAGACGGCGTGATCGCGGATTTTGAGATCACTGAAGCAATGCTTCGTCATTTCATAAGAATAGTCCATCATAGAAGGTCGCTCATAAGGCCCCGTATCGTTATCTGTGTGCCTAGCGGGATTACCCAGGTTGAAAAAAGGGCTGTTCGCGAATCTGCAGAGTCCGCCGGAGCCAGGGAAGTGTTCCTTATCGAGGAGCCTATGGCGGCTGCCATAGGTGCGGGACTCCCCATTACTGAACCGACGGCCAACATGGTGGTTGACATTGGTGGCGGCACCACGGAAGTTGCGGTCATTTCACTTGCAGGAATCGTCTATAGCAAGTCAGTCAGGGTTGGCGGTGATAAAATGGATGAGGCCATCCTTCAACACATCAAAAGAAAATACAACCTGTTAATAGGCATCAGGACATCGGAGATCATAAAGACAACTATTGGTAACGCCTTTCCCAGTGATCAGATTGATACAATTGAAGTGAGGGGTCGAGACCTGGTGACCGGAATTCCCAAGATTTTGACTATAGACTCAGATGAGATAAGGAAAGCCATTTCAGAGCAGGTGGAGACTATTATTGAGACCGTACGCATTGCCCTTGAACAAACACCTCCGGAACTGGCATCTGATATTGTGGACAAGGGAATCGTGCTGACCGGAGGAGGCGCATTACTCAAGAATTTGGATATCCTGCTAAGAGAGGAAACAAAGCTTCCCATAACTATCACTGAAGACCCTCTTTCCACGGTAGTCCTTGGTTCTGGAATGATCTTAGACAATATAGCAATCCTGAAACAGGTTACGGTCAAGTAGTAATCATAGGAGCCAGTGTTTTTTTGAACCACGGATATCAAACCTACAACCTGCACGCATTGGACTCTTGTCTGCAAGGGCGCGCCACAATTGCAAACTAAAGCGGAGCTAAGGGCAAGCATTGAAAGGTGTAACAGGCTTTAGCACAATCTGGCTATGGGTTTTTATTATTGGCTCTGTTTTGTTCTTGCTTTCGTCCAATTCTGACCTGGGACCCACATGGAACCCTGCTGAACAGGTTGTCATAGAAATTACCGCTCCCTTTCAAAAGCTAATCAAACAAACTACAAAAAGCACGGAGGAATTGTGGTTAAACTATTTCCGTTTGGTAGACGTTCATCACGAAAACACGCAGCTAAAAAATGAAATTCATGTGCTCAAGATGGCGAATAGCCGATACCGGGAATTGTTAGCCACCCAGGAAAGGCTCGAGGAACTTCTCCAATTCAAACAAACGATCAACCGGCCGGTATTGGCTGCTCAGGTTATAGGGCTGGATCCCACCGGATGGTTTAAGTCCGTTATTATCGATAAAGGAAAATGGGCAGGGTTAAGATTAGATATGCCGGTGGTGAATGCCTTTGGCGTGGTAGGCAGAGTAGTGTCTGTCTCATCAAATTACGCCAAGGTGTTGTTGATTATTGATCAAAACAGTGCTGTCGATTGCCTTGTTCAACGATCTCGTGATAGAGGCATGCTTAAAGGATTAATGAGCGAAATCTGCAAGCTTGATTATGTGGCCAAATCCAACGATATCACTATGGGGGATATCGTTGTCACTTCCGGGCTTGGAGGCGTTTTCCCCAAAGGCTTACCTGTGGGTCGGATTTTGGATGTCAAAGAAATATCCGGAGAGCTTTTCAAAGATATTAAGATCAGGACAGCTGTTGATTTTTCAAAGTTAGAAGAAGTCCTGGTGATTTTAGAGGAGAGCAAATCATCGAACCAGTTGAAAGAAAGCGAATAGCATTTTACCTTTTCGCGTGGTTCCTGGGACTATTTCTCACCTTGGTTAAAGGGGAATGGGTGAGTATAGTGGGTTTAAATCTTGCTGATCTGGATCTCCTGACCATTATCATCGCCTATCTGTTTTTGTTTTACGGACAGACTGCCACGGTCATTTTTGCTTTCGGGCAGGGAATTCTAATCGATCTTTTTTCAGGCGGCTTGCATGGGCTTTTTACCTTTCTTTATCTGTGTGTTTTCGGTGGGGTTTATCTCGGTTCGCAATTTTTTAACCTCCAGCACCCGAGGGGGCAGATGATCATTGTTGCCCTGGCTGTCTTATTGAAAAAGGTGATGTTTTTCTTGATGCTCACAGTCTTCTACCATAGGCTGGCTTTTTCAAAGGATTTTCTTTTGGTATCCGGGTTTTTAGTGGTGGGTACAGGGCTGATTTCGCCTATCCTGTTCTATCTATTTGATTGTCTGAGGGCTGATTCCCTGGAAGATACTCATAGCTCTTTGAACGGGCGGCCATAAGCATTCATATAATTCACTTTTTTTATTGCAGACTTGCCAACCGGAATTGATTTCGGAGAACAAGGCCTTGAGAACATCAGAGTTTGATCCCCTTTCTTTAGAGATTTTTGACAGACAGCTAAAAAAGGTAACATTGGTAGTACTGGCTGTTTTTGCTGTTTTAGTCCTGAGGTTCTGGTTCCTACAGGTCGTAAACGGATCCGTGTACCGCACCAAATCGGAAAATAATCGCATACATCTCCAGGATATCTCCCCATTTAGGGGAATGATTTTAGACCGGAATGGGGCGACACTCGTGGACAACCGTCCCTCCTATGATCTTTATGTGGTTCCGGAAGAAGTCCAGGACCTGGAAGAGTTATTGGAAAGGCTAAGTCGCTTGGCCGGACTTGGGGCGGAAGAGGCAGAACAGAAATTGGGTGAGGCTTCGCTCAGATACCCTTTTAGGCCTGTTTGCCTCAAAAGAGACTTGTCCCGCGATGAGTTGGCCAAAGTTGAGACCCATCGCTTCAATCTTCCCGGGGTCATTATAAAGGTAGCGCCCCAACGCCATTATATCAACGGAACCTTTGCCTCTCATCTCATCGGATATTTGGGAGAAATCAATGAGAACCAGCTAAATAGCGGGCAATACACGGATAGCAAGCCGGGTGATCTGATTGGAAAGTCCGGTGTGGAGTGGAAATGGCAGCGCGATCTAAACGGGGTGCGAGGGGGCGCACAGGTGGAGGTGGATGCAACAGGAAGGAAAATACGGGTGATGGCACGCAAAACCCCGGTCCCCGGCGAAAATGTCTGCCTGACAATAGACAAGGATCTTCAGGCGGTGGCTGAAAAGGCACTTGCCGGCAAAAGCGGAGCGATCGTTGCCATGGATCCCAACAACGGGGAGATTTTGGCCTTGGCGAGCGGCCCTTCTTTTGATCCGAATCTGTTTGTTGGGGGAATAGACAGGGCAAGCTGGGAAGGAATTGTCTTGTCCGGGGATTTTCCTTTACAGGATAGGGCCCTGTCAGGTCAATACCCGCCCGGATCTGTCTTCAAGATAGTGGTTGCACTGGCTGGGCTCGAAGAGGGTATAATCGATCCTGAGGAAGAGTTAGTTTGTACAGGCATCTACTATTTGGGACGGCGTGGATACCGTTGCTGGAAGAAATATGGTCATGGCACGGTGAGTCTCCACAGGGCCCTGACTGAGTCCTGTGATGTGTATTTTTATGATATGGGGCGCAGGCTGGGCATTGATAAGATTTCTGAATATGCAAAGAGATTCGGCCTTGGAAAAAGGACCGGATTCGATCCAGCGCATGAGAAGGCAGGGCTGATACCGAGCCGAGATTGGAAGCTCAAAAGATGGGGTGTTCCCTGGCAGGGGGGAGAGACACTGTCCACGGCTATCGGGCAGAGCTTTGTCCTGGTGACCCCGATTCAGATGGCTGCGTTTGTCTCAGCCGTCTTTAACGGTGGTATCGTATATAGACCTCAGGTGACCAAGTGGGTAGGGAAAAGCGAGACCGAAAAGATCCATGAGTTTGCTCCGGTTGTGACAGGGAAAATAGGGATCAAACAGGAACACCTGGAGTTTGTAAAAAATGCTCTAATTGGTGTAGTCAATGAACCCCATGGTACTGGTGGAAGGGCCAGGTTGAAAGAAGTGACTGTCGCCGGGAAGACAGGGACATCTCAAGTAGTTTCCCTTAAGAAGGGAGAGGAATATGAGAGTGAAGAAGATATTCCTGTTCAATTTAGGGACCATGCATGGTTTGTTGCTGTCGCGCCGGCGGAAAACCCGCGGATTGCAATTGCTATTGTGGTCGAGCACGGGGGGCATGGCGGGAGTGCTGCTGCGCCCATCGCCGGTCAATTAATCAAGGCATATCTTGGATTGGACAGATCGGTGTTAGCTGAAGCGGTAACTAATTGAAACCTTATCTAAGAGATCTTAGACATGTTTGATCGCAGGCTGGTCCAGAATTTTGATTGGATTTTGCTGCTTCTGCTGCTGCTTTTGGCGGGAATCAGTATCTTAAATCTCTATAGTGCTACATATGCTATTCGAGATGTGGGTGGGTCACAGGTCTTTATAAAGCAGATCTACTGGTTCTTAATCGGATTTGCTGTCTTCTTTGTGATGACCACCTTTAACTATTTTGCCCTTGAGCGACTGGCTTATCCAGCTTACATCTTCACCATTGCCCTCTTAATTCTTGTCTTGTTTGTGGGGAAGGTAACATCCGGTTCACAGAGGTGGTTGAGCCTGGGACCCGTTTCCTTTCAGCCCTCCGAGTTGGCAAAGATTGCTATGGTGATAGTGCTTGCCAAGTTTTTCAGTGAGAAGCGCGGGTATCGCGGATACCGTTTGAGAGATCTCTGGCAGCCATTCATACTGATAGCGGCACCGGGCGTTCTTATTTTAAGAGAACCTGATCTTGGAACAGCCCTCCTGCTGGTTGCCGGGTCCTTTTCCATGATTTTGTTTGTCAAAATGTATTGGAAATCATTGGTGATTCTGGTTGGGTCAGCTTTTTCCGTGGCTCCTTTTATATGGTTCAGCCTGAAAGAATATCAGCGGATGCGGATCCTCACGTTTATCAGGCCTGATATGGACCCTTTTGGAGCCGGATACCACATCAATCAGTCTAAAATCGCCATCGGATCGGGCCTATTATGGGGCAAGGGGTATCTACACGGAACACAGACCCGATTGCACTTTTTACCGGAACAACACACGGATTTTGCGCTCTCAGTGCTGGCCGAGGAATGGGGGTTTGTAGGCACAGCGTTCCTCCTGTTGCTCTATCTTTTTTTGATTCTATGGGGCCTCAACATAGCGAAAGCTTCAAAAGATAAATTTATATCCTTGATTAACTCAATAAGATATTTATCAAGCCTGTTGATAGTTTTGTGCTTAATAGATGCTGCTTTCTCCTTTGCCAGGTCGAGCGCTTTCAAGGGGTCAAGACCTGATAGTGTAGACGGCATAGTGAAATAATACAACTGGTACTTAGCCTCGCCCACAGCCTCATTCGCTGCTGCAATTTCGTTGAACGCCGTTGCTCTGGCTGTGGTCGTATTTTCGTATAATGCCTCCAGGGCTTGCTGAGCCGCCATCAATTCGAGCGCAGCCGCCGCTACAGCCGCCTGCTGCTCCTCTGGCAAGTTGGCTTCGACCAGGGCGTAGTTCTCCTGGGCAATAGCCAGTTCCTCTTCAGCCTGTTTCACAGCCATTTGAGCCTCTGTGGTATCGAGCTGCACTAGCGTTTGTCCAGCTTGTACGCTTTCACCTAGCCCAACTTGAACAGATTCTGTCAGCCCTCCCACACCGAAGCTCAACTTCACCTGGCGTTTGGGCAGCAGTACGCCATTTGCACTAATGCTCCCGGGGACGGATTGCGACATCGAGACCGGAGTCGGGGTAAGCCCTGTTGCCGATGGCTCGGTCGTCAGGGGACTGCACATACTCAAGCTCAGGGCAAGCGTGCTGATTGTTAGCAGCAGTACAAGCTTCCGATCTGGTTTGCTAAGTAAATAGGAAAAGGTCTGATGGTTCATCACGACCTCCTTTCTATAATGGAAATGGGGTCGAGCCTGGAAAGCAGCCAGGCGACCACGCCCGCACTGGCGGCGACGACGGCCAGCGGGATGAGTTCCGACAGAGTGTTCTGCAATCGTTGCTCCAGGTTGAGATATCGAGCCGGTCGTGGCCGGAACCAACGGCCGGGTTCCCGCGGCGGTTCGCGCACGCGGGAAATGCCCGAGCGGATACATGCCGCTCCTCTAGGCATCAGTTCAGATG
>JAIWDV010000024.1:0-11459 GCA_048632525.1 Bacteroidales bacterium
ACTTCGGTACCTCTCCGGGCTATTTTGATGATATAGCAATTCAAATTTGGTTTTTCCAGGCATAGTTTTTGCTCAGGAGCTCAACTGGTAGGACCTTATTATGGTACCACTATCTGAGATAGTGGTTTACGCCGACGTACCCGAAAAAAATCCTGGATCAGAGACCGGCATTCCTCTTCCATGATTCCCGAAACGACTTCGATCCTGTGGTTGAGGCGTTTGTCCTCAGCAAGATTATACAGGGAAACTGCTGCACCGGCTTTCGGATCAACGGTGCCGAATACCAATCGGGCTATCCTTGCATTGATGGCCGCACCCATACACATAAGGCACGGTTCAAGTGTCACCACCAGTGTAGTGTTGTTCAGCCGGTAGTTCCGGAAAAATAAACCCGCTTTCCTGATTGCCAGGATTTCAGCGTGTGCCGTGGGATCTCCAAGGGCGATAGGCTGGTTGTAAGCCTTAGCCACAATTTGACCCTCCGGGCTTGCCAGAACAGCGCCTACTGGCACCTCCCCCATGGAAGAGCCCTTTTCCGCCTCGCTCAAAGCCTGTTTCATCAAATGAAAAAGATCTAAAGGCATTTGCTATATACTTTTGCACATTCCCTGTTTTCCGTCAACCGGTTATCCGGCATTTCGTATCGCAAATTCGTATCAAATTCGTATCGAATGCTTGACATAAAAGTGGTTATTATTTATATTTTTTCAAGGAAAATTATAGTCTTTGAGAAAAACATTTCTTTTCTTGTGGTTTTCAGTAATAATACGATATAGTTATAAGGATAAAATTCTATCCCGCCGCGACGAGAATGATAAAGGGGTTTTTCCGGGGCATGAGTTTTTGCCTCATACATGGAATTATGGACTGAGTCGTTATGAAAAAAGTTATAAAACTATTAATTATTGATGATGATGATTTTGTTAGCGCTTCTCTATCTGACTTTCTTATTAATAAAGGATTTGGTGTCCGGACTGCATCTAATGGAAAAGATGGGATAGCGAGTTTTGAACGTGAGCAGCCCTCTCTGGTTTTGCTGGATCAAAAACTGCCTGATATGGAAGGGGTTGACGTCTGTCAAAAAATTCTGGCAATAAACCCCAATGCCAAGATTATTTTCATAACCGCGTATGCGACAGTTCAATACGCAGTTGAGGCCATGCAAGCAGGGGCATCTCACTATCTTTCCAAACCCTTTGAACTGGACGAACTTTCAATTACTATTGATATGGCCTTGAAAAACGTCCAAATGGAAGGGAAACTTCGGGTTCAAGATTACGAAAGGGAAAAAGACAGGCGAGAGAAAAAGCTAATCGGTTCTTCCGAGGTATTAAACAGAATTAAAGAACAAATAGAATTAGCCGCCGGTTCTGAAGCCACCGTATTAATCACGGGAGAAACCGGAGTTGGAAAAAATGTTGTAGCCATTGCCATACACGACCTTCAGGCCAATCGTGAAACCTATCTTACAATTAACTGCTCTGCTATCCCCGAAAATCTCATGGAGGCCGAATATTTTGGCCACGAGAAGGGCGTTTTTACAGGGGCCGAAACCCGCAGGGAAGGGATTTTTGAGCTTTCAGACGGCGGAACGCTTGTCCTCGATGAGATAGGGGACATTCCGATGCACCTTCAAAGCAAGCTACTCACAGCGCTGGAAGACAAAACCATTAGAAGGATCGGAAGCGGCAGGGTAATACCCGTTGATGTGAGGGTCATTGCCACTACTAATGAGGACCTGGAAGAAGCCATTCGGGAAAAAAGATTTAGACAAGATCTTTATTACCGCCTGGCCGTCTTGAACATACACATACCGCCTTTAAGAGACCACCCGGAAGACATCTCTGAAATATCTGATTACTTTGTGAAACGGTTTTGCAGGAGGCCTGTGAGAATTCCTGACAGCCATATAAAAAAGATGATGAAATATCCATGGCCCGGTAATGTGAGAGAGCTTCGGAATGTAATCGAAAGGGCGGCTCTCCTGCTTCAGGGTGATGAGATAAGGCCAGCCGACCTATTGCTTCAGGGCAGCCTGAGTTCACCGTTGGAAAAGAGCAGCCAGGAAACCATGGATATTCATGAAATCATACCTCTTGAGGAAATCAAAAGACGACACATCCTCTCTGCCCTTAGGGCATGTTCCGGCAACAAAAGCCTCACCGCAAGAAGCCTGGGGGTTTCGCTTTCAACCTTGAAGCGAAAGCTGAGGGAGATGAACATCACTTAGTTGCGTAACCCATTTTGACCCATCTAATTTGAGCTTAAACCTATCCAGCTCCGCACATCTATCAATCAATTACTTAAAACAATCAGTCAGTTAAGGCCATCGAAAACCTGCATAGATACCGTGGCACCCGTTTTGCAATTCATGCACATTGAATACTTATGTTATGGGTACCAGTTCGCCCCACATTTTTTCCAGAACGTTCATTGAGGAGAATCCTTTAGGGTGGATAAAGCAAAAGGCGATATCCTGTTGATAGAGAATTTGGAAGAGATCCTTTCGATCTTATGCCATGAACTGGGCAACCCCATTAATTCACTTAAGATCACACTTGATGTTTTACGAGAAAACTACGACCTGTTTGATGATGTTAAGAAAAAGGTCTACCTGAAAAGGGCATCGGAGCTTCTGGCGCGCCAGGAAAAATTAATTGAGATCCTGAAATCTTATTCGAAATTCAATGTTAAAGAGCCAAAAAAAATTGAGTTTCTTCCTTTTTGGGAAAACTTCTCGAGCATGGCAATCAACAAATTAAAGGCTGCAAATATCAGGTTGACCAATAATTTCGAGACAGGGACAGGTCATATTAAGGCTGATAATCCCGCGCTTAATAAGATTTTAGTGACCATTCTTGATAATGCTATTGAGGCGCTGGAAAATGTAAATGAGCCTGAGATAGAAATGACGGCCTCGCGAAAGAATGGTTTTATTATGATACTGATGAAAGACAATGGCCCTGGCATCAGAAAAAATGACATGTCCAAGATATTCATACCACTTTTCACTACCAAACCGGGAAAAATGGGGATGGGTTTGCCGATCGCCCAAAAACTCTCCTTGGAGATGGAAGGGCGTATGGAGATAGAGAGCGTTTTCGGCAATGGTACCGAAGCCAGACTATGGCTCAAAACTATGGGTAATCAGGAAACGGAAAACCAGAAATAACAATCAGTTGTCAGGAGGGAAATAATTGGAATATTCACTTGGCCAAGAGGAACTTGACGTCATAGAGGAAGTATTGCAGGAGGATCTTCTCGATCTTGGAGTTAATTGTGTTTTTTTGATCGATATGGCCGGGAATGTCATTGCCAACCTTGATAATGGCCAAATGGAACACGACATATACTCCCTTGCGGCCCTGGCCGCTGGCAATTTCGGGGCAGTGAGTGAGATGGCCAAGATCATAGGGGAGGATGAGTTTTCCTTGCTTTTCCATAAAGGAGAAAAAGAAAGCATACACTTCAGTAAGGTAATGGCGGATTTCTTATTGGTCACCATATTTGGAAAGGAGACATCCTTGGGTTTCCTGCGTTTAAAGGTAGCTGAGGCAGTCGGGAAGATCAAAAAGACTTTGGAACCATAATATATTTTATGATGGCCTTTTTATCATCCGCTTTCCCGGTAAAGGGCACGGATCACCCGGAAAACATTGTCCTGCGAGGTATCTTATATTGGCATTTGTAAATCTGAAGAAAAAAGAGGTCCAGGTAAAGGTAGTTTATTATGGCCCCGGGAGGGGAGGAAAGACAACCAACCTGGAATATATATACAAGAGATTTAACAAACGTATAAAAACAGAAATGGTCACCATCAAAACCCATGGAGACCGGACACTGTTCTTTGATTTCCTTCCTTTTGATATAGGAAAGATAAAAGGCTACGATGTCAAAATACAGCTCTACACCGTGCCTGGGCAAGTCAAGTATGATTCCACCAGAAGATTGGTCTTACGAGGGGTTGATGCGATTGTTTTTGTGGCCGACTCCATGAAAGTAAGAAGAGAAAAAAACATCCTTGCCCTTAAAAACCTTCAGAAGAATCTGATTTCATATAAAAAGAGCATTTTCAAGATTCCCCTTGTACTGCAATACAATAAAAGAGATCTGGCAGATCAGGGCATCCCCGTCCTGCCTTTTGAAATACTCGAAAAGGACCTTAACACTCAGTTGAAGGCCCCTTCTTTCGAGGCAAGCGCTATGAGTGGAGAAAATGTTGTGCAAACCATGAAGCAGATCATATCCATGACCATGCGTTCCCTGCAAAGGGATTTGAAATAGGAGGTAGTTAATTGGCCGAAAAAAATGATGGTACTGTAACGGTTGAGGTTGAGAAACGCCTGGAAGACCTTTTTAGAGAAGATGGCGAGTCATTTGACTTTCTGGAGGAAAACGACGATTCCGAAGACTCTTCTCCAGTAGAGTTAGAAGTATCTCCTGATTTTCTGGAAGATAATAGCGGTCTCGAGCATTCTCCTCCCCGGGAGTTAGAAGAGACCTCTGGCTTTGAGGAGGATGGCAGCGGCCTTGATCAGTCCCCTCTGAAAGAGCTGAAAACCATAGTTCTCTCAATCGACTGGGAAATCAATGATGAAGACATGACCAGATTTGTCGAGCAGGTGGAAACCCTTAAGCTTGTATACGAAGATGATAGGGTTATCCTGCTGTTCCTTCAGATCCTTGGTTCCCTGGGGAAATATATCAAGGCCAATAAGGCCAATTCTCACCCAAATGCCGTTAAAGTCCTCAATTCAGCGTACACGAGCCTGGAAAAGGTGCTCTTGCAAAAAGACGTGACTGCTGCGGAAAAAGAAAAAATACTTCTCGTCGAGGTCCAAAGATTCAAAGAGTTGGAGGAGCAAGTAGCTCTCAAAAGAGCCGCTGCGCATAGAAAAAAGGATACAAAAACCCCTCAAGAAACGGAAGCAAACAGCAAGGGAAAAGAAAAGGATATGGCTCCCATAGAGGAAAGCGGGACGCTCGGGAGTGCCGAGGAAGGGGTATCGCGACCTGACATGAATCGTATGGCTCCCCACGAGGCATTTGCCTATGCCTTAGAGGAGATCAAACAAATGATCAAGGCTGAATTTAAGTCCTTGAGAGCAGAATTGAAGCTATGGAGAGAGGGGCAGTAATGCCGGGTTAGTCGATGGCAACACAACCCTTCGGAGGCGATGCAATGGATATTTCATCTGGTAACATTCTCGCTCTGGTTTTTAGACGTGTAGTCAGGGAAGACATTGGGGAGTTTTCTCTTGACAGCAACATGCTGCGTGTACTCATGGAGTTGGATGGCAAGCAAAGTCTTAGTGAAATTGCAAAAAAAATAAATGTGGATATGAGTGCGATACGAAAGGTCATGTCGAAGCTTTTGCAGCTAAAACTTGTCGAGCCCGTCAAGGTCACTGTTTCAATGCTGGACGAGGATTTTTTCGAATATCTTCAAGCTCAACTATCTCTGGCCCTTGGCCCCATCGCTGAAGTTCTCATCGAAGATGCGCTAAATGATCTGGGACACCAACGCACCCGATTTCCAAGCAGCCGTGCAGCAGAACTGGTTGACTTTGTTGCTCGAGAAATCCAGCGGGAAGAAAAAATGGGCCAGTTCAAACAGGACATGGTGAACAAGATTAAGGAAAAGGGATATTAAGGGCTTGCGCAAGCCCTAAGGGCATTAACAATTGTACTTATTTCCAGTTTAATTTAGTAGCTATTTATTGAAATCACATCATGTTTGCGTAGGATTTATGCCACAGCCAGATTGAATATTTTAAGGAATTCTTTCAATTTTAAAAGAACTATCAAAAAAAAGATGGAGCGAAGCGATTTCCACAAATATTCAATAGTCAATAGTCAATAGTCAATCCCGGCTTCGCCGGGTTAGGAGTTTAGCCATGATAGTTATTTGCGAAGAGTGCGGCAAAAAGTACCGGATAGATCCTGCCAAAATTCCGGAAAAAGGGGCAAAGTTCAAATGCAAATCTTGCAGTAATGTCATCACGGTGTCAAAGCCGGAAGGAATCTCCCCTGAGCCATCTTCTCCCCCACCGACCCAGATGCCTGCCCAGGACGGAGAGGAAAGACCGGCGGCTGCAGAACCTGCAGAGCAGAAAAAACCTGCCGGTATAAAAAAATCACAAAAGCCCAGGCTAAAACCTAAAGGGTTTGGGCTGCGGACAAAAATGGCCCTGCTCTTCGTCTTCATTCCTATTGTTTTAATAGCTGCCGCAGGTGTGCTCTATCTGTGGCAACTAAACACACTGGCCTCTGATATCACAAATGTGAGTTCTAAGGTGGTCACTCAGATAGCCGAAGATGTCATACAGGAAAACGCAAGGGCAGTTGCAAAACAGTGCAACCTCTACCTCGCGAGTCATCCAAAGTTGAAAAAAGAGGGTTATAACAATGATCAGGAGTTTAAAAAATCAGCTGTCCAGAAGGTGGGAAAGTCAGGCTATACTGCTCTTTATGAGCTACCGGGTACAGATGGGGTTTGGCGAACATGGGCCCATGCCAATCCCAAAATAATTGGAATAGATATGAGTAAATTGAAGAAACCCCTTGGCAAAAGCTTCCCTGGATTCTGGAAGGTCTATACTGGCGTCAAAGCCGGTAAAGAATCTAGCGGTTATTATAGCTGGAAAGATGCGGACGGCCGCGTGCGAGACAAATTCATGGTATGTACACCCGTTGAAGGGACTCGCTATGTTATTGCCTCCACAACGTATCTGGATGAATTTACCCAACCTGTGACACATATGGAAGCGCGCGCCAAGAAATTCCTTACCAATACACGAAACATTGTCTTTGGTATCATGGGTGGCACACTTATTCTTATTATTTTAATTGTTTCCATTTACGGCACTAAATTGACCGGGACAATTAAATCACTGACTGACGTGGCTGATCGAATCAGTGTTGGGGAGCTTGATGCTGAAATAAAGATCAAATCAAAAGATGAACTCGGAGATTTGGCCGAAGCCATTTCCCGAATGCAGGACAGTATTCGTCTTTCCATAGAAAGATTACGCCGACGCAGATAGTAAAAGAAGAGTGTTAAAGGGAGTGCAAAATGCTCATCATTCCTAAAGAAAAGCCTGATATTGAAAATCTGAACAGCTATTATCTCGACATAAGAAAATTGATTGAACACTATCAGGGAGAACTGGGCTCAGGAGCTATCTATTTAAAAGGTCCCGGAGAAGAAGGCGCAATTTTCTTTGATAAAGAAGAAATACTGGACGGAGTTCTACAGGATAAAGACGGAGAGTTCGGAGGCAAAACAGCGGTAAAACGCCTCATGGACGCGGCAGGTGACAATAGTTTTGTCATAGATATATATGGAATTGATCCATATAACATTTACTTCTGGGCCAATGTACGTGGCGCAAAGAAAATCTACAAGAACCTAAGTACGGAATTTACCGACCTTGAGGGGTTGATAAAAAAGATGGGAGCCGAAAAGCTCACGGGGTATATCGATATTTCCATCAACAACGGGGAAGAGGGTGGTCTCATCTTCTATAATAACGGAGAGATCATAGGCGGTTCTTATTCCCGGGGAAAAGGGGAATTGAACGGGTCAAAAGAAAGCCAGAAACTACTTATTGAGAAAACAAGGAAATTGGGTGGAGTCTTTCATGTCAGCGAGATTACCTTGACAAAGGGAGAAGAGGCAAGTGAGCCGATAGAAATCGGAATAGAATCCTCGGCCAATGTCCTCACAGCGCTTGAAGAATTGTTGGGCATATTCGAAAGGATGATCTCATCCAAAAAGAAGATAAAGACAGACTTCAATACCCTGTTGAGAAAGAAATTAGTCGAAAAAGCCGACAAGTATGTATTCCTTGATCCTTTTGCAGGTGAATTTATATACTCTGATCGGAAGATCACATTTTCAGGTGATGCCAGCGATGAAGACCTGGTAAACGCACTGATTGAGTCTGTGGAAGATCTGGCAGGCGAACTCGGGATTCTGCCAATGCTCGCGGATAGGCTGGCCCCGTGGTCTCAAAAGTATGCGAAAGAACTCGAGGGGTTTGGTATCAATTACTGATACATTCCATGGCCTTGCGAGCCTTACTTATACCCCCATCCTATGGCATTTTCGTCGCAGTTTCGGACAATATTCAGGTTGATAAATGATGGCAGGCGCTTCCCCTCACATTGCTATTGATAAATCGCCAAGATACTCAGACTTCCTCGATAGTTTTCCAGTGGGGCTTTACCGAACAACGTTGGAAGGCAAATTTATTTTTGCAAACAAGGCCTTTGCCAGCATCTTCGGATTCAATGCCGCAGGTGATTTGATCGGTTACCCGGAAGTCAATTTATATCGTGTCAGACAGGATAGGGGCGCCTTGATAAAGGCAGTCTTGGATCAGGGATATGTTGAAGAGCTCTCTCTCCCCTTCAAGAAAAATGATGGTGCCCCAATATGGTGCGCGGTAACGGCCAGGGCAGTTTTTGATGATGACGGTATAGTGGTGTTCTTAGACGGATTAGTACGGGATATAACGGAAAAAATCGAAAATAAAGAGCGATCGACCAAGGAAAAATTTAAAGGGGTTCTGGAGATGGCTGGAGGTGTGGCACACAGCCTTAATCAGCCTCTTACAATAATTAATAATTTACTAAGTGAAGTGTTATCAGACTTGCACCCTGATGACCATAATCAGCAAAAAATAGTGAAGGTGCACGATCAAATCCAGAAATTAAATGCCATTGTAAAAAAAATAGGAGGCATTAAAAAATATAGGGCTATGGATTATGTTGCTGGAATAAAGATAGTGGATATCGATAAAGCCTCACGAGCTGAGCTTGGCGAGGAGATTAAATGATAAAAAAGGTGCTGATTGTTGACGATGATCAGGAGATGTTGCTCTCCCTTAAGGAAGGCTTTGAGAAATACATTGCGACCTTTTCTGTATTAATGGCAGGGGATGGTCTGGCCGCTACAGAAAAGCTTGAGAAGGAGACCATCTCACTCGTGATCACTGACCTTAGAATGCCACGGATGGATGGCTTTGCCCTGCTATCTAAAATCATGGAACAATATCCGGACATACCGGTAATCATCATGACCGGGTACAGCACACCCGAGATGGAAAAGCTGGCCCAGGAAGTAGGCGCCGTCGGGTATGTTGAAAAACCTTTTATGATAGACGATCTGGCCAAGAAAGTATTGGCGACTCTGAGAAAAGAGTCGGAGGGTGGGACTTTACACAGTATTTCATCAGGCATGTTCTTACAACTGATAGAGATGGAACAGAAGACATGCACCATCCGGTTGCTTGACAAAACATCAGGTAAACAGGGAGTGCTCTTTTTCTGCGATGGTGAACTGTTTGATGCCAGAACTGACGGTCTAAAAGGGGAGGCAGCGGCATATAAGATTTTCTCGTGGGATGAGGTCAACCTTTCCATCCAGAATGAATGCCGTCAGAAAGAACAGAAGGTCCACCGGGACATTAATGCTATTCTTCTTGAGGCCATGCGCTTAAAAGATGAGGCCGGCGAGGCAGAAGAGACAGAAGAGCCGGAAGTTGTTGAGGAAGAAATAGAGGAAATCGAGGAACTGTCTGAAGAATTGGAACCCGAAACGCCGGACCCCTTAATTAGTATTCAAACCAGGCTGAAAGAGGAAATCGGCGAAAGGTGCGGATTGGAGGATATATACCAGGACAATTCATGGGACGGTTTTATGGCGCAAATATCAAGGATGGGGGCATTCTTCGGCGCCGGGAAGTTGAAGCTTGCCTATCTTGATCGGAGCGAGCCTAACGATCTCATCCTGTTGCCAGGATACAAAACCTCCGTACTTTTGGTTAACTCCAAATGCCCACGGGACAGAATTATTACTATCTTGAGCGAGTAAGCCGGTGTCCTGTTGATCATTTCTTGATATAAAAAAGCCAGTTTAAGAGTAGAAAAATGAAGAAGCTGTTTAATGACATACTGGACATGGAGGATGTTGAAGGGATAATGCTGTTTTCCTTTAAGGGAGAACTGATTTATAAACTGTTTTTATCTCCACTGGCTGAAGAACCCGAAAATAAAGGCTGGTGGGGACTTTTTATCCGCTCCCTAAATGGTGTCAGGGAGGCGGACCTGATTTTTGAAAAGAGCAAGTTCTATATCAGAAAAACAGAGATTGGTTATCTAATTATATTGATGGGAATTTTTGTTCCCACTGCAATGGTGAGACTCAACTGCGATATGCTGTTACCCGCTCTAAAGCGGATAAAAATATCCAAAAAGGGAAAGAGTATTTTCAAGAAGAAATAGCCTCCCTTAGATAACCGTTCCTGGTATCCTAATTGAGCTATGCTCAATGTAGATAACAAATTCCGGCCGAGGTAATCAAAAAATGACCAATGCACAGGCTAACATGGAAATAGACATAGATTCCAAAATAAAAGAGGCAGAGGTTTACTATTCAATGGGGCTGCTTACGGAGTCCCTCGGTGTTTATGAGCATGCCCTTTCAGACATTCCGGAACAGGACCCTGCTGCCAGGGAGGAAATCAGGGAAAAGATTAGTGTACTGAAAAAAGAGATTGACGCACAAGATGAGATTGACGCCCGAAATCTTTCCGCCACAGACATTTCCAATTTCAAAGAGACCCTTAGCAGCGACACAAGTGCCCCGGCTATTCTTGATAGCGCCTCTGCCTTTAAAGAACTGGGCCTTTATGCAGAGGCTATTTCTGAATATGAGAAACTATTTGGCATGGACTACCCCCCGGAAAAAATCCTCCCCGAAATTGGGGGATGCCTCCTTAGAATTCATTCTCCTTCCAAAGTTGTCGAAAAAGTTGAAAACATACTAAGCGATCACAAACTCGATAATAAGGCAGTGGCCCAGATCAAATTGGGTCTGGGCATGGAAATGGAGAAGAGGGATCACAAGGATATAGCCCTTGACCTTTATAGGTCTGCCAGAGAAATTGACCCGAAAGATAGTGAAATCAAAAAACGACTGGATTCGATAATGGCCAGCCTCTCTTCCGGTTCAAAATATGACTATCTCCTCAACAAAGGCCTGGTGACAACGGATCAGCTCCAACAGGCCCTTGTCCAGTCGAGAAAAAGGAAAAAAAGTGTGGAATTTGCCTTGGTTGAGCTTTTCAAAATCGATAAAGATGAGCTGGGAAAATCCCTTTCGCTTTACTATGGTTGCAAATTCAGAAATTATGATCCTGAAGTTCCCGCGCCGGTAGAACTCATAAGCAGTTTAAAGAAACCCTTCCTCATGCACCAGATATGGGTCCCCATGAGCTGGGGAAAGGACGGTGTTGAAATCCTTATTGATGACCCCAGGGATCTCAGCAGGACCGACCACATCAGAGCCCTGGTGAAGTCAAAAAAGATCCATTTTTCCGTTTCGATCAGAGAGGATATTGAGGCATTTATTAAACTTTTCTTTGATAACAAAAGAGGCGATGAAACCAGTC
>JAIWDV010000025.1:0-11117 GCA_048632525.1 Bacteroidales bacterium
CACTAAAAGGGTCCAAATATGTAAATGAAATGAATTTAAATGACAAAGGTCAAAGCTCAAATTTCAAATGAATGTCAAATGACAAATGCTAAAAAACATATGTCCACCCATTAATTCAAACACAGCCTACACTGGTGAAGATGCATAATGGGAAAAAGATAAATGTAGATAGTCGGGTTCAAAGTTCCATGGTTCCCGGTTCAAGGTTGATGAACTCGTAAAAAGTCGAAAAACACCATTTTTTGTCACTCCGGTGAAAACCGGAGTCCAGAAACTCTGTAACCAATTGAAAAAACTGGATTCCGGCTTTCGCCGGAATGACAAAAAATGGTGTTTTTCGACTTCCAACGAAGTCGTTTTTATTGATACATTGCTGCTATCAAGTAACTACCGGCAATTACATGATTTTTAAGTATTACTTGCTCTTGATAAAGTTCGTTGCTCATAGGATGCCGCTTGCGGCATAAACCAGCTTTTTACGAAACCATCAAGGTTAACTGATGAAAAAAGCACGGTTTTGACATTGGGGTTTTGGATTTGATTTGACATTTGGATTTTGTCATTTGAACTTTATTCTATAGGACATCACAAATCACTATCTAACACGTATAGTAGAGCTGGGATTACCAGAAATTTTTGAGATGTTACCGAGGAGGCTTAATAAAAGATGTTAGAATTAGTTCTCGCAGTAAGTTTTGCCGTTTTCATATCCGCCGGATGCTCGCTTTTTGAGGCGGTTCTATACGCTCTACCCATAAGGCATATTGAGGTAATGGCCGAGGCAGGAAAACCTGGAGGGAAAATCTTTAAGAAAATGCGGGAGAATGTAGACCGACCCATAGCAGCCATACTGTCACTCAATACCATCGCCAACACAGCAGGGGCCGCCTTTGCAGGCGCAGCTGCAACTGCGGTTTTCGGACATGAGTGGCTTGTGTATTTTTCCGTGTTCTTCATCCTGGTAATTTTGATCTTTTCCGAGATCATTCCCAAGACAGCAGGAGTGGTCTATGGAAGGGAGCTGGCACCTTTTGTTGCCTATCCATTGAAATGGCTTGTCTGGTTTATGACGCCGGCCATTTGGTTAAGCGGACTGATCACACAACTGGTTTACAGGGGTAAAACCAAAGAATCGGTAACCGCCAAAGAGATTAGAATCATGGCCGAAATGAGCCTTAGGACAGGTGGCATCAAGCCGTATCAGGAACAGGCCATTGAGAACATTCTGACCCTGCAAAACAAGAGAGTCAAAGATGTCATGACACCCAGAACCGTTGTTTTTTCACTGAGCGAACATCTTTCACTGCAGGAAGCCATCAAAATACCAAAAAAATGGGAACACAGCCGATTTCCGGTTTACGATCAGGATACAGAGGATGTGGTGGGTATTGTACTCACAAAAGAACTTTCCATGGCACTTGCGGAAGGCAAGGTAGATATGCGCCTCACGGAACTCATGCGACCCGTTCATTTTGTGGTTGAAACGGCCAGATTAAACAGGGTGTTGATGGAGTTTCTGGATTTAAGGCAGCACCTCTTTGTGGTTCTTGATGAATATGGAGGACTTGAAGGTCTGATCACGCTGGAAGATATTCTGGAGGAAATCCTTGGCAGGGAGATCATCGATGAATCGGATGAAGTGGTCGATAAGCGAGAACTCGCCAGACAACGTCGAAAAATGATAATTCGGAATTCGGAAGGCAGTGGGAATATCTGAATGGAAAAAGAGATTATTAAACTCATAGAACAAAAAGGACCCTTGACGGGGTCAGAGATATGGGAAACTTTTGGTGGCGATGGGATCATCCTGTGGCAGATCTGCAAAGGGTCCAAAAACCTGGCAATCCGAACCGTGGGCACACGGTACTTACGGCTGGACCGTCGGGTGGAAGGATTCGCAAGGCTGTCTCCATCAATCTGGCGGGAATTTTTGACCTACTCTGTCGTAGGCATTTCCGGGGACCCGGATCCACTTGAAAGCAGGACCATGGAATTGACCTCCCACATTGAAGCGGTCAGCAGAGCTAAACTAAAACTGGCCTACCATGTCGTTTCCGGTATTATAGGCCAGATTGAAAGCCTTTCTCTTCTTGATCACCGGCTCTGTTTCATTATTGCCGGGGACATTGTCTATAATATGGCTCACGATGTACCGCGTCCGGAGAGAAGTACGGGGAAACTTGTCAAAGGCTCGGATATAGATCTGGTTGTTATCGCCGACGATCAAACCCCTGATGACCTGATGAAAAGACTGGACGACGCTATCTACCAGGAAAAATACAGGCTTCTCATTTCTCCCCACGTTAAAGAAGAGATCGACTATATTGTAAAGAAAGTTGTGCGGGTTAAGGAGCAGATCAGGTTCGAGACATTCAAACATATGGTTGCCTGTAAGATCCTCCATGAAGGCACGCTGCTGCACGGCAGTGAGGATCTCTTCAGAGATGTTAAGGCCATGCTACTTCAGACGGGGGTAGTTGATAAGATCAATGATCTTGAAAAGCGGGCAAAGATTTTCCGAAGGGATGCGGAGGAGTATCTTCTCCGCGAGGCACCTGAAAAGATAAGGGATGAAACGCTTTTTCTATTCCATCCCTCGGAGGAATCTGAAGAGTTTGAGTAACAGGTCACGTACTTGCACAATGTCGCGCCTTCCTTTTTTCCCTGCGACGTTTTCTTTTTGCCAGGGATTCTGCGTAAAGATATCGATGGTGCGCTTTCCATCGCTTGTGGAGCCATACCCAGTGATCGGGGTATTCTCTGATTACCTTTTCAATAATATCACTTTGTCTTTGCGTTCCTTCACGAATGCTGTTCTCATTATCGCTGGGTTCAATCTTGAGTTCAGGGAAAAATATAATGCGATGATGCACCATATCTTTTGAGCGGATTATGAACATGGGAACTATGGGAATATGAAATCTTTGAGCTAACGCAGGGACCAATGCGAGGGTAGATGTCTCCTTGCCAAAAAACTGGCATGTGATTCCCTCTTTTGAACCTGCCTGTCGATCAGCAAAGAGAACCAGATCCTCCCCCTTTTTTAGTTTTCTAATTGCCGGTCGAAGACCATTCTTTTGATACAGTATCCCTACTCCAAATTTTTCATTGAATGCGACTCTTTCTTTTTCAATAAACGGTATGTCTATTGCTCGGACTATAAAGTTGAGACGGTTTATTGTACTTGCATAGAGAAGATGGGCATATTCCCAATTCCCAAAATGGGCACCCAAAAGAATGACTGACGGGCTTTTTTTCCTGGCCGCAAGCAGATGTTCCTTCCCTTCGATGTCAACGAGCCTTTGCAATTCTTCCTTAGTGATGTATTTCAACCGTGCCCATTCACATGCAATCATACCAAATTGCTGAAAATTCTTTCTGGCCAGAGAAACTATTTCATCTTCTTCCTTTTCCTTTCCAAAGGCAAATCTCAGATTTCTCAACGCAGTCCTTCTTTGCTGAAAAGCCAGGAAATAAAAAAGAAGACCGAAACACCTCCCCAGAAACAACCATGTTTTTAAGGGGAAAATTCGAAAAAAGTAAGAGCCAAATATTGCCAGAAAATAAACAACACGATACCATTTGTTAGACTTTTTTCTCATACGATTTAGAAATCTCCAGCAATTCTAATTATCCCTTTAGACGCATCATCATGTAGATGCCCAAAAAGAAAAAAATCACATTTGCTGACCAGGCCGCAAGAACTGGTGGCAAGAGCCCTGAAAGGCCGAGCGACCGTAAAAACCCAAGATTGATCAAATAAAGGAAACAGAGCCCTACGCCAAGGGATACAGCGAGCGGAGTTCCTCCTCTCTTTATCCCCAGGGCAACCGGAATCCCTATCAATACCATTAAAAGATTAACCAAAGGGAGCGCTAATTTGATATTCATATCAACCAGATATTCAGTATCATCATAGCCTTCAAGTCGAACCCTTTCAGCATATCGCTTCAGTTGCCAATAACTCATCTCCTCTGGCTTTCTGACAGGTCTGACGAAAACCTCAGGCCCTTCCGGGAGTTCTATTTGAATTTCGTCAAATTTCATGAGGCTGTATCCACCTTCGTCTTTTGCCTCCTGTACAATGCCTTCCAGTATTTTCCAATTATGCCCGGTCCAGATCCCTTTGCGTGCATCTATTCTTTTGACTAACTGAAACGATTTGTCAAAGAAATACAAACTGAGATCAGACATCACATTCCTTTTGCTGTCAAAGCGCCTGATCAGATAGAAGGCATCAGTTCCCCTGTACCAAATATGATCATGTCCATAAAACCGTGTCGGGTCCCTTTCCTTCACTTCTACATTCCATATCTCATAGCTCCTGGAACTGGCGTATGGGACAATTAGCTCGGAAAACAGAAACATGATGGCTGCGACAAGTATGGAAACAAAAATAACCGGCTTTGAGATCTCGAAGATACTTATTCCACACGCTTTCATTGCTGTGATCTCGTTGTTCTTTTTCATGAGGGAGAACATGACAATAATCGCGATCAATGTGGACACAGGTAGCATCTGAGTTATTATGAAGGGGGTTTTGTAAAGGAAGAACAAAAACATCACCCTCATCGGTGCGTGCACACCCAGGAAATCATATAGCCTTTGGACAAATTCTATTGTCAGGTATATGGACAGAGAGACAGTCAGGACCAGCGATAGAAGCTTGAAAAACTCTTTGCAGAAATATTTTGTCAGCACCCTCAATTGGTCATTACTCCGGCAAATCGTATCTTCTCAATAACTCGGGGATAAAACCCTTACGGCCCGCCCTGGTGCGACTTGCACGGCACAGGGCATTTACGTTGCAAAGCTTTGGAGGTCCAGATCATAAAACTACCCTCGGAAAGTCAGGTCTGGGCCAGGGGTAAACTCCGGGTTAGGAATTTAGGCGTGAGCCTTTTATGCTGCCCCAGCATATTGAGCAGTTCCTACAGAATGAACGAGATAATTGAAGATCCTGTCAATCCGGTTTATCCTGTCAAAAGAATCCGCCGAAGGCGGGTATTATTTAAAATTGCTTAACAATTTTAAATTTCATTTATCATAGCCATGATCTGGTCTGTGCCGAAGCCCTTGAGGTTAATGGCCCCAGACCTGCAGGAGGCTACGCACAGTCCACAGCCCTTGCACAGAACCGGGTTAATCTCAGCCCTGCCTGCAAGGGGTCCAAATTCCACAAAGGACGGTGCCGAGTATGGGCAAATCTCAACACAAACGCCACAACTGCTGCAGAATACAGGGTTTACCTCTGCTATCGTGCCGCTTACCTGGATTGTTTCTTTGGCCAGAAGGGTCACAGCCCTTGTCGCTGCAGCCTGGGCCTGGGCTATTGATTCATCAACGGGCTTTGGCGCATGAGCCAGCCCGCATATAAAAACCCCGTCAGTTGCACAATCAACGGGCCGGAGTTTTACGTGTGCCTCCATAAAAAAACCATCATCGTTCAGCGTTACCTTGAACATCTGGGCCAGGGGGTTTTCCTTTTGTGGTACAATTGCCGTGGCCAGGACAAGAAGGTCGGGGCGTATCTCCATCTTTCGCCTTATACTGGTATCTGTGAATCTAATCCGGATATCTTTTTTGTCCTGATCGACGGTCAACTCCTTATCAAAATCGTATCGCAGAAACTGGATGCCCTTTTCCCGGGCCTCCCGGTAAAGATCTTCGCGCAACCCATAGGTACGTATATCCCTGTGAAGTATAAAGATATCCATTTCCGGGTTAAGTTCTTTGAGTTTCAGGGCGTTTTTTACAGATTGAGTGCAGCATGTCTTTGAACAATAGGGGCGTTCAGGTATGCGTGAACCAACACATTGGATAAAAACGGCGGAATTCAACTGTTTGACCGATTGATCGTTTTCTATGAACTTTTGATCCAGTTCCAGACCTGTCAGGACGCGTGGGTCCTTGGTGTACAAATACTCATCAGGTTTGAACTCGGAGGCCCCTGATGCAATGATGGTTACACCATGCTTCAGCGTCTCTTCTTTCCCATCCATTTGGACAGTTGTCTCGAAATTGCCAACAAAGCCATCGACTTTCTTTATTTCTGTTTTCAAGAAGACACGGATCTTATCGTCAGATTGCACATCATCAATCATTTTGGCCAGGTTTTGCTGGATATCCTCTCCTTGCCAGGTTTCATAAAGCAGTCGGGCCTGACCGCCAAGGCTTTCATTCCTTTCGATGAGAAAGGTGTGGTAACCTTGTGCAGATAGTGTCCTTGCCGCCGCCATCCCCGCAATGCCACCCCCTATGACAAGGGCTGACTGGTTAATCTCCAGCACTGGTTCTGACAGGGATTCCAGCAGGCCTACCTTGGCGACAGCCATCCTGACTAAGTCTTTGGACTTTTCAGTGGCCTTCTCAGGATCTCCAGCGTGCACCCATGAACACTGGTTGCGGATATTGGCCATCTCGAACAGGTATTTATTGATACCCGCATTGGTCACTGTTTCCTGAAACAGGGGCTCATGGGTCTTGGGCGTGCAGGCGGCAACTACAATCCGGTTGAGGTTATTCTCCTTTATCACCTGGGCTATGGTCTCCTGTGTATCCTGGGAGCAGGTATAAAGATTGTCAGTTATATACTCCACATAGGGAAGAGACCCTGCGTAGTCACGCACCGCAGGCACATCCACAACGCCGCTTATATTGATACCGCACTGGCACACGAATACGCCTATACGGGGTCTTTCGCCGAATATGTTCCTCTCTTGTGGCACCTCTTTTTCTCTGGTCAGGGTGTTTCTTGCCTGGCTTAGAAGGGCGCCTGCTTCCGCTGCCGCTGAACTTGATTCAATCACAGACTGCGGAATATCTTTGGGGCCTTGAAAAGCGCCGCATACGTAAATACCCTTTTTTGAGGTGGTCACGGGATGAAATGAGTCTGTTTCACAGAATTGACCTTCGGTAAGATCGATATCAAGGCTTTTGGCAAGTTCTACGAGCTCAGGCGGTGTCTCCAGCCCCACTGAAAGGACCACCATGTCAAAGGACTCATCTGCTGTATCCCCGTTTTCGTCCACATATGGGATGACCAGATTGTCACTGCCTTCAACCGATTCTATGGCAGGGACCCTGGAACGAATAAAGCGAACCCCATGTTTTTCCCTGGCGCCATCATAGAACCTCTCAAAGTCCTTGCCGTGTGTCCGCATATCCATGAAGAAAATGGCACAGTCAAGATCATTCCCCGCATGTTCCTTTGCGATAACCGCCTCTTTTATGGCATACATACAGCAAACCGATGAACAATAACCGTGGTCACACTGGTGGTTATCCCTGGAGCCGACACATTGGAGCCATGCGATCTTTTTCGGCTCTTTATTATCCGAAGGCCGCACAAGATGACCCATAGTGGGGCCGGATGCAGAGAGAATCCTCTCAAATTCCATGGAAGTGATGATATTTGGATTTCTTGCGTAGCCATAGGCCTCAAATCCGGAAGGATCAAAAGGCTGAAAACCGGGGGCGAGGACGATGGCACCCACATTTAACTCGATGATCTCATCCTGCTGGTTGTAGTCAATAGCGTTAACCCCACAGAATTCGGAACATATCTGACAGCCACCGGTTTTAAAATGTATACATTTGGTCCGATCAATGGCGGGCGTGTTGGGAATGGCCTGTGCGTATGGGACGTAAATGGGTTTTCGTCCCTTAAGGCCCATATCATACTCGGATGGGATGGGCTGAACGGCGTGCTTGGTAATGTCTTCAAGCTTTATGTGCCCGGTGGGGCAAACAAAGGCACAGGCACCACAGCCCATGCAGACATCTGTCTGAATATGGAAAGGTGTATCCACTTTCATTTCTACACCGCGCCCTGTCAGGCCGAGGGCACTGTTTCCCATTCGTTCGCAGATACGCACACAGAGCCCGCAGAGAATACAATCATCGTCTTCCTTTTTAAAACGCGGCTCTTTGATGTCATATTGCGCTGCGAGTTCTTTGATAACCTGCACATCCGGACAGCGGGCAAGTAGTAATTCCACAATAAGTTTACGCCCCTGGTGAACCGCTTCAGTGTCCGTGTTGACTTCCATGCCTTCCCATATGGGATAGTTGCATGCGGTGACAAACCGGGTTTTTCGGCCATCGAAAAGTTCTACAGTACAAAGACGGCACATTCCTGCCGGTTCTAAAGCTTCATGATAGCACAGGGTTGGAATGTCTACTCCGTATTTCCTGGCAACTTCAAGGATATATTGTCCTTCTTCTCCCTGAACTTCTTTACCATTGAGCTTAAAAGTGATCATAGGGTATCCTTACTATTTAATAACAACGGCACTAAACTTACAGGCATCGTAACAGATGCCGCACTTAATGCACTTGTCCTGATCTAATTCATGGGGTTTTTTCTTCTCACCGGTTATGGCTTTCTCCGGGCATTTAAGCGCGCACAGATGGCAACCATTGCAGGCTTCCTCATCAATTTCGTAATGGAAAAGGGGCTTGCACACCCCTGCCGGGCATTTCTTGTCTTTAATATGGGCCTCGTACTCATCACGGAAATAGCGTATGGTTGTGAGTACCGGGTTTGGTGCCGATGTTCCCAGGCCGCACAGTGAAAAATTTTGGATCATGGTTCCCAGTTCTTCAAGAAGTTCGATATCTCCCTCTTTACCATTTCCTTTACAGATATCGGTCAGAATCTCCAGCATTCGCTTGATCCCTTCACGGCAGGGATTGCATTGACCACAGGACTCTTCTTTGAGGAAATCCAGAAAATAGCGGGCAAGGTCCACCATGCAGGTATCTTCATCCATCACGATCATCCCGCCTGATCCCATGATGGAACCAACTTCGGCAAGCTTCTGGTAATCTACAGGGAGGTCGAGGAGGTTTTCCGGAATGCAGCCTCCTGATGGACCGCCCGTTTGGACGGCCTTGAATTTTTTCTTTTTGGGAACACCATTTCCGATGTTGAAAACAATGTCTTTGAGAGAAATCCCCATGGGAACTTCCACAAGACCTGTATTATTTACTTTTCCTACAAGGCTGAAGACCTTGGTTCCTTTGCTGCGGGCAGTCCCCATGTCGGCAAACCATTGGGCACCTTTTAAGATAATGGCAGGGACGTTTGCAAAGGTTTCCACATTATTCAGGTTTGAAGGATTATTTCTGAAACCCTTCTCAACAGTGTGCACGTATTTGGCCCGCGGCCTGCCCACTTTTCCCTCCAGAGAAGCCATTAAGGCTGTCGACTCGCCACAAACAAAAGCGCCTGCTCCTGTGGAAATCTTGATATTAAAGGTAAAATCAGAACCGGCCACATTCTCTCCAAGCAATCCGTAGTCTGTTGCCTGTTTGATTGCCTTTACCAGGCGCTTTACTGCCAGGGGGTATTCATTGCGAACATAAACGAAACCCTGATGGGAGCCAATTGCCAGTCCGGCAATTAACATGCCCTCAAGAATGCTGTGAGGATCTCCTTCCAGAATGCTCCTGTCCATGTAAGCGCCTGGATCTCCTTCATCCGCATTACAGATGACATATCGCTCACCATCATGTTTTGCGCAAGTCTCCCATTTAACCCCGGTTGGAAAGCCTCCGCCCCCGCGACCCCTGAGCCCCGATTCCTTTATGATGTTGATGATCTTTTCGGGCTGCATCTTAAAAAGGGCCTTAAAAAAAGCAAAATACCCATTCCTTGCCATATATTCTTCAATACTGTCTGGATCAATATAGCCGCAATTGCGCAAGGCGATTTTGATTTGTCTATTATAAAAGGGGATATCTTCGAGGAAAGGAATTCCGTCTAAAGGCTCCACCGTACGGACAGGGTTCTCAACGGTTTCCTCCAATAAACATCTGGGATCACGCATTTGACCAAGAATCAGCTTCTTGTCAAAATTGCCATCCATGTAACCTTTAATGACATCACAAATCTTATCTTCAGTAACATGTTTATAAACAACCCTTGGTTTCCCTTCCTCGAGTATTTCGACCAACGGTTCTTCCTGGCAAAAACCGATGCACCCCGTTTGCCAGATTCGAACGCCATTACTCACGGGGAACGCTTTAATAGCTTTATCATATGATGCCCTGGCGCCTGCCGCTATGCCGCATGAGGCCATACCTATGTTTACTTTCGTAAAATCAGGGTGATACAGTTTTTTGCGATATTCCTGGCTAATCTTCTCTAAGTCTTTAAAAGACTGTATTTTCATGGTTTCTGCCTCGATTTTCCTCTTTTTTATATTGGCTTAAGATCTTTCCCACTTTATCAGAAGTTATTAGCCCATGAATGTCCTCATTAATTTTGACAACCGGACCAAGGCTGCAGCAGCCAATACAACGCACCGATTCAAGGGTAAATTGGCCATCCTGTGTTGTCTGCCCGTCCCTGATTGACAGGTTTTCTGTGACTCTTTCCAGCACTTTTTCTGCGCCTCTGACATGACATGCAGTACCGAGGCAGATAGAAATGATGTTTTTACCTCTCGGTTCGAGGCTGAAGGTACTGTAAAAGGTCCCAACACCGTAAATTTGGCTAAGAGGAACGTCCAGTTTTTCAGCGAGATATTCGATGGCGGGTCCGGGGATGTAATTGTATCGCCGTTGTATCGCCTGAAGAATCATAATCAAGTTTTCCTTGTCATTGCCAAATTGCTTCTCAATGATGTCGTCAAGTTCCATGTAATCGATTTCTTCAGGTTGATCAGAATGGTATTGGTTCACCGTTTTCATCGCGCTCTCTCCCTGATAAAATAAGGAAAAATTGGCATAACGCCCCAATTATCGTTTGCCAGCATTGATTAATCCCTTAAACCATCCCGCAGTAGCGGGATGGTCCCAGCTCTGCTATGCGTGTTAGATAGTGATTTGTGATGCCCTATGGAATAAAGTTCAAATGACAAAATCCAAATGTCAAAATGTTTTCCAAAACGATCAGTTATTTATCTTTTTCCCATTGTGCATCTTCACCAGTGTAGGCTGCGTTTGAATTAATGGGTGGACATATATTTTTTAGCATTTGTCATTTGACATTTATTTGAAATTTGGGCTTTGACCTTTGTCATTTAAATTCATTTTATTTACATATTTGGACCCTTTTAGGGTCACCATTCAAACCACCCCTTCAAGGGGTGGTAGTTGACTTACTATGT
>JAIWDV010000026.1:0-10976 GCA_048632525.1 Bacteroidales bacterium
TATATCCTTTCAATATGACTAAGTCAAAACAATAGCGTGATGTGCAGTAATTCCTCAATTCGCAATTCCCCAATTCCGGTTTACCCGGGTTATGTGTCAGGTTTTTGACTGACAGTCAATTCCATGGCGATTGACTTTTCTCCGACATCCGCTTCATCCAGCACCTCACCATAGCGATTGCTGACAAGCAGTTAGATGATCCCAGATCTCCAAGTTATTGAAATCAAAGTACGATTTTGCTCGCTGAGTTGTCTAGTACATGACATCAGAATATACCGGGTCAAACTGAGGGGGTCAAAATTGGCGTATACTGTGACTGTTTTCGCCAGGCCTGTTCAATAGAGGAAAACCGTTTTACGGTTGTGTGCATAACTTATTGATATCATAACAAATCATGAGATCAAGACATATGATGGATCAAGCGGCACAATTCTTGCGAATTGAAAGAAGTGAAGTATCAGAGTCCATTTACCTATTAGCGAAACGAGATTGTAAAATCCATCTGCAAGCCCAGGGTTCGCGGGGTTCGCGCAGAAACCGGATCTTGTACCTCATAAAACCCTGCCCCCGCATCAATTCTGGCTTTCAGTTTAGGCGATATTTTGAAAAGGATCAATGGACATTACTCAAAAACAAAGGTGAAAGAAAAATGACTGCTAAAAACGGTAACAAGCTCCAACATCACCTAACTGCTGTCAAGGAAGGTAAGCGATGTTTTGAAAATGCCTTCGAAAGTATTGCCAGGATGATCCTGGAAAGTGAAATTGAAAAGGTTGTGGTGAATGGCAGAACAACTTACGATTTCACAATATTTCGGACAGGGAAAAAGCACATAATCGGCATCTATGATGAAATCAACAGCTTTGTATCTTTTGTGAAGGATGCTGCTGAGGGTGGGTCGTCAAAAGAAATGGCTTTCGTGCTCGTGGGAGAGCCTGGAAATGGGAAAACATTCTTTGTTGAATTCCTGTGCAGCATGTACCGTAGTTTCCTGGCCAACGAAAAAAACCGCAAGTACACCTTCAGGTTCACCAATATGGACAGGCTTGGGAGTTATGGAAAAATCTCAACCATTGAATCCCAGACTTACGAAGATCCCATGATCCTGGCCATGAATCTCTTTGAGAACCCGGACGACAATAAAACCTTCCTTGCGAAACAAATTGGGTTTTCGGACAAGGAAATAGAACAACTGTATGATAACTACCGACCATTGGGTGCATGCAGCGGCTATATGTGGAACGATATTATAAACTTAGCGGATGGTAATATCGACGAGATGCTCAAGCACATCGAGATTATCCCGGTTCCAATGACTGAAAGTCTCGGGACTATAACGGGAAAATATCCCGCAAAAGACAAGATCACATCCTCTGCGGTGGATCTACTGGGGGAAGAGTCCATCCAGCGATTGCTACACATCACAGACACCAACAACCCGTATCGTTTTGATTTAAGGCGTGGCGCACTGGCGCGTGTTGCCGGTGGCGGCATCCATTTCAGCGACGAAGTATTCAAAAACAAAAAGGACCTGGTCCAGGTATATCTCGGCGTTATACAAAACCGCGTTATAGAAATTGATGGCTACAAGTGGCCCATTGATACCTTGATCGTTGCCACGAGTAACAATTCCGAATTTAATCGGTTTCTGTCTGAAAAAGAAGAAGCACCCATAGTGGACAGGTGCCGTATCTGCTACGTCTCACATAATACGAACTACAAGTTACAGGAAAACCTCACTTCATACGCCATCGGAAACGAAGCCAAAACTACCCTTGACAGGAAGGACCTGCACCGGGATCCCAACCTTAACTACGCGACATCGGTGGCTGTGGTATTGACTCGCTTACCTCGTAGCGAAAAATTGACTGCCATTGAGACTATGAAACTGTCTGCAGGTGAAGTGGCAGGTGAAAAGAGCATCAAGACGCTCGCTGAAGTGATTGACACTCTCAACCAGGATCCGGATATCACAAAACGTTTTGGTCAAAAGGGACTGGGGCAGCGGAACCTGGGCAGAGCCATTCAATTGCTGATAGAAAGCTCAGAGACCAATGAAGGTCGTTGTATGTTCGCGTATGACATTTACAAAACACTTGAACGGGTGGTCCTGGACTATGTGACTGAAGTCAATGACAGGGCTAAGTATCTTGAAGATCTCAAGACAGCTAAGGGAATGTACCGTGAACGCATTATGACCGAGATGTTCAACGCTTACATGGATGAACCCTTTGCCATTCGCAAAGACGTAATGAACTATGTGAACATGATCATTGGTATTGATGCGGAAAACCTTGGTCCTGATAAGATGTGGAAATACAAAGACCCGCAGACCGGGGAACTTAGGGCCTTGAAGGTGGATGAGCGTTATATCAAAGGTGTCGAAGAAAGGCTGGGACTTAAAACAGAAGAACAACGGGAGACCTTTAGAACTTCCATCCGGAAAATTTACGGCCAGAAGATCTCCGTCGATCCAAATTACGATTTTATGGACAACCTGGAACTGGTCAAGGCGGTTACTGACGTTAGGCTGAAATCGGATATTGCAGGGGCTGGCAGCCTCATTGGTGCGCTTGCCAATCGCACAAATGAAGAAAATCAGAAATTGTACGATCGTATGATCGACACCATGCTGAACAAACTTAACTACTGCAAAACATGTGCTCAGAAAACCATCGAGTATTTTTGCACGCAGGAGGATGAGAATTGAATACAACGTGAATCCTGAACTTTTAAAACTTTACAATGAGTTCAAAGCTAAAGGGCTGACGCCACAGCAGGAACAAACTATTCTTCTGGAATTGCACGACGAAGGCAGCCATGACGCTCTTGATGTGTCCATATACGCCAAGGACGCTGGAACCGAAGTGTTCTTCCGCCCACCCCATAATCTTTACGAACACAACGATTTTTCTGCACTGCAAGCCATCCCTGCGTTTCAAAGCACTTATGTCTCCAGGATTCGCTCCATAGACGAACTTCTGGAACGCGACAAGAAGAGAGAAAAAGATGGTTTCCCTCGAAAAATACGCGTGGGCCGTTTGGTCAAGCCGGGAAAAGGCGGCAAGGATAAGATAGTAATCGTCCCTACCACTGTCGAAGAGAAGTTTATTCACGACACTTCGTTTAAGTCCTCGGATGAAGATGCGTCATCGGGCGGGTCAGGAGAAGGCGAAGAGGGTGAGGTTATAGGGGAACAGCCGGTTCGTGCCCCGGATGGGTCGGGGGCTGGCCCAGGCGAAGGACAGGGTGGCCCTCACGAAATGGAGTCGAGCGCCTATGATCTGGGAAAAATCCTCACTGAGCAATTTGAACTCCCCAATCTCAAAGATAAGGGCAAGAAGCGCTCCCTCACCCGTTACACCTATGACCTTACTGACAGGAATCGCGGATTTGGTCAATTCCTCGACAAAAAAGCCACTTTGCGAAAAATCCTGGAAACCAATATCACCCTGGGACTTGTGCCCGATATAGACAATATTGATTCTACGCGCTTTTTGATCTCACCTAACGACAAAATCTATCGAATCCTCTCCCGTGAAATGGACTACGAATCGCAGGCTATGGTCTTTTTCCTGAGGGATTACTCCGGTTCCATGTCCGGCAAACCCACTCAACTTGTTGTAGCACAGCACGTGTTGATCTATAGCTGGCTCCTTTACCAATATGCCAGGCAGGTGGAATCTCGTTTCATACTTCATGACACTGAAGCAAGTGAAGTGCCGGATTTTTATACCTATTATAATTCTAAAGTTGCCGGCGGCACAAAGGTAGCCTCTGCCTATCGCCTGGTAAACGAAATTGTGGAAAAGGAAAATCTGATCAAAGACTATAATATTTACATATTCCATGGCACAGACGGTGATGATTGGGACGCTGACGGGAAAGAAACCATCCCAGAGGTAAAAAAGATGCTGATCTATGCCAACAGGGTCGGGATCACAATCGCCGAAAATGGGCTCGGCTCAAACCAAAACAGTGAAGTTGAAAAATACATAAAGGAATCAGGCCTGCTGGATGAAAAGCCTGATTTACTGAGGCTCGATGTCATGAAGCAAGATGCGGATGAACCACGTCTGATTGAAGGAATCAAACATCTTATTTCGTAACATATCGTTTTACAGATAAACGTTTTAGATATCTAAATCCTCAGGGGTTTGTAGATAAATGTATTCCTAAAATGCCGTACCAAATTTAGGAATTTAGGGATTCAGGAATTTAGGAATTAAAATCAAGAAAATACCTTCAATTCCTCAATCCCTAAATTCGGAATTCCTCAATTCTACGGTGATTCACTCCGGGGCTTATTTTACGATTAAATGATCGTAAACCCCAAAAAGATGATCTTAGGGTCTATAATGGAATTGATCGATCAACATACAAAGAAAATCATGGAGGGTTGCAAGGAAAGAGCACGAAAGTGTGGTCTGCGCTTTCAGGATGAAACTCTTGAATATATTGTGACCAACCGGGACCTGCTGGAACTGTCTCCGAAACTAATGATTCCAACGCTCTACGATTACTGGGTTCACGATGTGGACGTTATCAAAGAAAAAGGCAGGTATGAGCTCTATCCGGCTAATCCGTATGAAACTGTCATTAACACCCGTCCGGCTATCTCCTTTTACAATGACAATAACCCGGATTGGTTGAATGTGATGATCTTCTATCACGTTCTGGCGCATATCGATTTCTTCCAGAACAATCTTTTCTTTCGCCATTCCTGGGACTATGATTTTACCGGCCAGGCCCTCTCTGATAAGCGGGTAATCGCCAAACTCAGGGCTGAGAAAGGAAGATGGGTGGATTACGTTATTGAATTTTCCCGGGGAATAGATAACCTTGCAGGTTTCCATGACGAACTCACGCGCCTGAACCGCATTAATGTAACAGACGGATCAAAACGCATGGATTTCTACTTTGACGTATTCCTGCAGTCTGAAAAAAAAGCGAAGACAAGCGAATATCTCAAGGAAATAGAAAGATACAATGACTGTGTTAGTAAATACGGGGACCTCGGAGAACAGACCTTCTTTTCCGAGGTGATTACGAAATATCCTGAATTTGAAGCTGTCTTCGAAAAAAGCATCAAGAAAAAACCTAAGCGTAAAATGGATTTGATTCAATTCCTGATGGAGAATTCCGAGGTCCTAAACAAAGATGAAAATAAGTGGATGAAATCAGTGTTACAGGTAGTGCGTAAAACATCCATATTCTTCCAGCCACAGATCCGAACAAAAATCATGAATGAAGGGTGGGCCAGTTATTGGCACGAAAAACTTTTTCTGCAGGATGATCGCATAAAAGGACACGAAGTGGAGTTTGCGCGGGTAAATGCAGGAGTGACATCAATGCCTCGCGTTGGACTTAACCCGTATGCACTCGGTATGCGGCTGTTCAGCTACATAGAGGAAATAGCCGACAAAGGAAAATACTCCATTGAGTTCAAGAGACTCCATGATGCAGAGGAACGAGAACAATTTGATACGCACACTGGACAGGGACAGGACTTTATTTTCAAAGTTCGCGAAAACCTCTGTGATTTCATGTTCGTAAACAGCTTCGTTGAGCAGGATTTTGTCACTCGTCATAAACTGTTTGTGGCGGGCAAAAGGCTAAATACGGCCAAAATGGTTTGGGAGTATTATGTAAAGAGTCGGAAAGCAGAAGACTATCGCCAAATGCTGATAGACTCCCTGTATCACCCTCCTCATATTGAAATTGACATGGAAAAAAGCAGCAACAATACCCTTTATCTCATGCATCACTTTGAGGAAAAACCCCTGGTTAGTGAATTCATCGCCAATACCATGTTAGGGATTGAATATCTCTGGGGAGGACCGGTTCAGCTTGAGACGAGCGAGATCCTTTCAAGGCCCTCCTCACAGGGACAAAATTCCTTTCCAGGTTCTTTGACTCCGATGAAAGAAGAAGACACTGAGCCAGAAGTGAAATGGCAGCGGGTTTTGTATACCATGGAAAAGCGAAAGATCTCCAAGAAAACAATTTAGTTCGATAGAAGACATGGAAAACGTCAAAAACGCAATACAACATCTCAATAGCAACATGAGCGAGCTTGATCAACGCTCTCCTATCCCATTCGATGAATTCCTCAAGGTACTCGCTGAACAACCATTTATTGTGCTGCGCGACGTCTTCCAGGTGTTCCATGACATGATCAAGACCTATATCGGAGTAGGTGTGGATGAGTATCCCGATGACCCCGAGTCCATTAATTTCGTCAAATACGACTGCAACCGGCTCTTCGTTGAAGGATCAGACCACCCATACTTTGCTGACAGGCTTTTCGCAAACAGGCTGATCAACCTTGTTGAAGCCTTGAGGCGGAGTACACAGCAAAACAAAATCTATATTTTTGAAGGCCCTCCTGGCTGCGGGAAGAGTACATTCTTGAACAACCTCCTGATGAGATTTGAAGAATATGCCAATAAGGAGGATGGCTCTCGCTTTGAAACCGTATGGAGATTAGATCGAAAAACACTGGGCGGTTTCATTGAACATGAGGCCATGCCTCTATTTGAAAAACTGTCACAATTTTTGCAGATGCCCGCACAGGATGGGAACGAATTTGTGAAAGGACATGATCCTGCACACCTATCCCAAAATCACAATGAGTTCATTAATGACTGCGCCTTTCCCCAGTTAAATGGGGATTATGTCGAGATCTCCTGCCCCAGCCATGATAATCCTATCCTCATGATACCAAAGCCTTACCGCCGGTCATTTTTCAATGACCTGTTTAACAATAATGAATTTAAGTTGAAGCTATTCACTGAAAAGGAATATGAGTGGGTTTTCAGGGACAATGCCTGTACTATTTGCAGTTCTCTGTACCAGGCCCTTCTTAACAAGCTAAAGAGTCCAATGGAAGTCCATAAAATGCTGTACGCACGACCATACAGGTTCAACAGGCGGCTGGGAGAAGGCATCAGCGTCTTCAACCCGGGCGACAAAACCATGAGGCAAAATATCCTGGGCAATCCCATGCTTCAAAGACAGATAAATGCACTTTTCAAGGACAGCAACCAGGTCAACTATGTTTTTTCGCGATATGCAAAGACCAATAATGGCATCTACGCCCTAATGGATATAAAATCACACAATACTGATCGTTTGATCGAGCTGCATAACATTATAAGTGAGGGTCTCCATAAGGTGGAAGACATCGAAGAGAATGTGAATTCGCTTTTTATGGCCCTCATGAACCCGGAAGACAAAAAAAACATTCAAGGTTTTCAGTCCTTCTCAGACCGCATTGAATATATTAAAATCCCCTACGTTCTGGATTTAAATACAGAGGTGGAAATTTACCGCAACATTTTCGGCAGGCATATTGACGACAGTTTTCTTCCCAGAGTCCTGCACAATTTTGCCCGGGTTGTCATTTCATCCCGGTTGAATATCAAATCAGAAGCCCTGCTGGAATGGATCGATGATCCTAACAGGTATAATCTCTATTGTGATGAGAACCTGCAACTCCTCAAGATGGAAATCTACACAGGACATATCCCAACATGGCTTACAGAAGAAGATAGAAAGCGATTTACGGCCAAACGGAGGCGTAAAATCATTGCCGAATCGGAAGCAGAAGGGCAGAAGGGCTTTTCCGGACGTGATTCAATAAAAATATTTAATATGTTTTATTCCACATACGCCAAAAAAGACAAACTCATCAACATGTCCATGTTGTGCAAATTTTTTAATAAAATCGGTAAGGAATTGAACGGATCAATACCAAAGGGCTTTCTGGACTCTCTGATTCATATGTATAACTACACAGTCCTGCAGGAAGTTAAGGAATCGCTTTACTATTACAATGAAGAACAGATCTCCAGGGAAATCCAAAATTACCTGTTTGCCATCAACTTTGAGAAGGGGTCAGTGGAAACATGTAAATACACCGGAGAAAAACTGGAAATTACCGAAGACTTTTTCGAGAGCATTGAGACTCATTTTTTGGGCGCAAATATCGACAAGGAACGGCGGCTATCCTTTCGAAAAGAAGCTCAAAAAGAGTATACGTCCAAAACATTGACCCAGGAAATCATGCTTGACGGGAAATCCATTGTGGAAACTAACCTTTATAAAGATATGCATGAGCGATATGTCTATAATCTGAAGGAAAAGGTGCTGGATCCCTTTCTTGAGAACGAAAACTTCCGCCGCGCCATCAAGGATTACGACACTGAAGCTTTCAAGGCTTACGACAAAAGGATTCGAGGAGATGTCACTTTCCTGATGAACAATCTCTGCGGAAAGTACAGATATACCAAGCAGGGCTCAAAAGAAATCTGCATATACGTAATTGACAATGATCTGGCCAAGAACTTTGTGACTCCTTAGAAAACAGCAACCCCTAACTCAAAGCCAGGAAGGTATTGGGATCAAGACGGACGCCATTATCAGCGATTGCAGGGTTATCGTGGTCTTTTAAAAGGTTCAGGAAGACACCTGATGGTCCGGGCTGTAACTCGATAATGATGCTGAAGAGGTCATCAAGCTGTTGGCACGGATGAGGTATGCCTCTTTCATTGACCTCGGTGATATGCCTGTGGGAAAGGGCCGAAAACCATATCTCTGCGTCGAATTCCTCTGCAATATCCCTAAAGCCTTTGAACAAAGTCCTGTCCGCCCTTTCAAAATCAAGGCCATCCACAATAAGCGTATCAGGTCTGAACTCGAGATTTTCTGCCAGGTTCTTGAGACTGATGCGGAGACGTTCTGTCTCAAAGCTCTGTTTTAAGTAGGCAAGAATCATTCTGTTCCTGTCAATAAGTAACCGGATCTCAGATTCATCAGCAATATTCAGGGCCTTGACAAGATCATAATACATGACGTTGTAATAAGATGTGACCTTTTCAGGACCCTCTTCCAAGGAAATGTGAACCAGTTTCTCCTGACGAAAAATCCTGTCAAAAGCAATATGGATCAGACAGGCAGTCTTGCCCACCCCGGCCCGGGCGATAAGCACACCGAGATTTCCAGTGCCCAAGCTTTTTCGTGAAGACTTCTCCAGGACCTTCAGAGGGCTTACTGAAATAAAATCCTTCATGATTTCTTTCCTCCTTTTGATCGTTTCTCAGCGCTTGATTTTAGCTCTTTTGCTATGGATTCAGGGACCTTTGCATACCTTGAAAACTCCATGGTGAATTCTGCCTTCCCCTGGGTAAGGGATCTCAGCACTGTGGCGTAACCAAACATCTCCGCCAACGGTACTTCGGCTTCGACGATGGTAAATGTACCGTCTTCCGTAGAACTTGTAATAAGTCCCCTTCGCTGATTAACGGAAGACAGCACACTTCCCTGATACTCAGAAGGTGACTCGACCGATACTTTCATAATGGGCTCAAGAATAACCGGTTTGGCTTTCATATAGGCTTGCCTGAAGGCCCCGATGGCCGCATGCGTAAAGGCCCTCTCCGATGAGTCCACGCTGTGAGACTGACCATCGTTCACAGTTACCCTCATCCCAAGAACCGGAAATCCCAGAGCTGGCCCCTTTGTGAGACAGGACTGGAACCCCTTGTCAACAGCAGGCAGGAATTCTGTTGGGATAGCACCCCCTTTAACCTGATTGACAAATTCATAGACCCCCTCATCTGAAGGTTCCATGAATCCTGCAACCCGCCCATATTGACCGGAACCACCTGTTTGCTTTTTATGGATATAATCAAAGGATATTCTCCGGGTAATGGCCTCCCGATATGCTACCTGGGGATTTCCAGTCTCCACCTCAGCGCTAAATTCCCGTCTCATCCGCTCCACATACACATCGAGATGCAGCTCCCCCATACCGGAAATAATTGTTTCACCAGACTCCTGATCCACATGGGATCTGAAGGTGGGATCTTCTTTTACAAACCGGTTCAATGCCCTGGACATATTGTTTTGAGCTTTATGATCCTTTGGGTTAATGGCCAGCGAAATAACTGGTTCAGGCACAAACATTGACGACATGCTGTAATTCAAGCCCCCATCCGTAAAGGTATCGCCTGAATTACAATCCACGCCGAAAAGTGCGATAATATCTCCTGCATAGGCCCTGGTCAGATCCTCCATTTGACCTGCGTGCATCCGAACCAGCCTTCCCACTTTGAGCTTTCTTCGTGTCCTTGTGATGATAAGATTGTCACCTTTGCCAATGGAGCCTTGATATATCCTGAGATACGTCAACTGTCCGTACGGGGTAACTTCAAGCTTAAAGGCCAATGCGACTACCGGCATCTCCGGATCAGTTTCAAGAGATACTTCTTTTTCATCCTGGCCCAGATCAAGGGCCACATTTTCCACCTCGTCAGGTGCAGGAAGGTATTGGTTTACAGCATCCAGTACAAGCTGAACACCCACATTTTTGTATGCCGATCCTATAAAAACAGGTGTCAGCTTTCTGGAAAGCGTGCCCTCTCTCACTGCTTGACAAATCAAATCTTCACTTACCCTGTCTTCGAGGACAGCCTCCATCAGTTCATCTGAAAACATGGATGCAGCATCCAGCAGCTCTTCTCTTTGAGCCTGGGCCTGTTCAAGGATCTCGGCAGGGATTTCTCCTGTCCTGACCTTTTCCCCATTGTCACCTTCGAAATACAGCGCCTTCATTGAAACCAGATCCACAACTCCGGAGAACTTGTCTTCCAGGCCGATGGGTATCTGCATGAGAACGGCGTTATGGTTCAATTTCTGTCGTAACTGCCCCACGATCTTAAAGGGGTCAGCCCCGGATCGATCACATTTGTTGATAAATGCGATCCGCGGAACCTTGTACCGATTCATCTGCCGATCCACGGTTATGGACTGGGACTGAACACCACCGACAGCACAAAGTATCAGAATGGCCCCGTCCATAACCCTGAGTGCACGTTCCACTTCAATAGTAAAATCCACATGTCCGGGGGTATCGATAATGTTGACTCTGTATCCCTTCCACTCACAATGGGTAGCAGCCGAGGCGATAGTTA
>JAIWDV010000027.1:0-10916 GCA_048632525.1 Bacteroidales bacterium
AGTTTTACTACCCACCATATCACCCTGAAAAGCCGAGGACACGTCCCATTAGAAAGAAAAAATGATAGGTATGATTTCAGTTCAGTCTAGAGCTGAAAAATTTGAGAAGTAACATTATTGAAAGGAGATACCTGATTTTATGGAATATTCGATCAGCCCGGACGGCGAGAAATTCAAAATACCCGAAGAAGAGGATTACGCACGGGAATACGAGAGGCTTGAGAAGCTGGTAACGGCCCGCAGAGAAGAGGGCTTCGAAATTGTGGTGGTCATGGGCCTGGGTTTTGTGGGAGCTGTGATGGCCGGTGTGGTGGCAGATTCAGTGGACAAAAAGACAGGCAAACCTGCTAAATATGTGATCGGCATGCAGAGGCCGAGCACACGCAGTTTCTGGAAGATACCGCTTTTTAACCGGGGCATATCACCCATAAAGGCAGAGGATCCTGAAGTTGCCCCTATGATTGAGCGATGCGTAAATAAGAAACAGACAATGACGGCCACTTTTACATACGATGCCCTGAAGCTGGCAGATGTTCTGGTGGTGGATGTCCAATGCGATTTTCTCAAGCAGGAACTGGGCAATCTCAGGAGCGGATATGCGGACATCAGCGCACTGGAGACCAGCTTTAAGAAAATCGGAGAGAAGATATCACCCCATTGCCTCGTATTGATAGAAACCACCGTGCCGCCTGGCACTACGGAGTATGTGGCCAACCCGCTGCTAAAAAAGGCATTCAGGACCCGGGGCATTGATGATGAACCATTATTGGCCCATAGCTTTGAAAGGGTAATGCCTGGAAAAGATTACGTGCGTTCCATTAGAGACTTCTGGCGCGTGTGCAGCGGGATCAACCAAGATGCACGGGAGAAGGTCACCCAGTTTCTGTCCGAAATCCTCAATGTGGATGAATTCCCGTTAACTGTCCTTGACAGGCCCATTGAAAGCGAGACCTGCAAAATTGTGGAAAACAGTTACAGGGCCACCATACTTGCCTTTCTTCATGAATGGAGCCTGTTCGCAGAGACCAACGGCGTTGATCTTATTAAAGTAACGAATGCCATTAAGGTTCGGCCCACCCATAGCAACATCATTTTTCCAGGCCCTGGAATCGGCGGCTATTGTCTCCCCAAAGATGGAGGTTTAGGTATCTGGGCCGACAAGCATTTGATGGGTTTTGAGAACGACATATTCAAGATCACTCCACAGGCCATTGATATTAATGATACAAGAGGATTGCACGCGGCCAGATTAGTGAGAGACGCGCTCAGAAATATGGGCCGCATTGTGGCGGCCTCACAGGTTACTGTCCTCGGGGTTTCCTACCGCGAAGATGTGGGAGATACCCGGTACAGCGGATCTGAGATTGTTGTCCGGAAATTGACCGAAATGGGGGCTGAAGTTAAGGCCCATGATCCCTATGTACAACATTGGTGGGAGCTTGAAAAACAGGATACCTACCCGGCAGTAGGCGCGAGCTGGTCACGGTTTTTCCGGAACCAGGAGGACCTCAGCAAATTCCGGATGATGGCTGACCTGGAGGAGGCCCTTAAAAATTCTGATGCCGTGGTCCTTGCCGTCCGGCATAAGGCCTATTTAGAACTCGATCCGGACGAAGTGGTCAGGATGGTTGGCTCCCCCCTTGCGGTTGTGGACTGTTTCGGCATCCTGGATGATGCCAGGATCGAGCGGTACTTTGAATTGGGATGTGAGGTCAAGGGCCTGGGTCGTGGTCACATAAACCGCATAAAAGATAAGGTTCGAAAAAGGGTTTAGGGCTTGGCATACCTGATTAAAAGAGCTGAGGTGAAGTAAAAAATAGCCAAGTAGATAAAGACCAGGCTGAAATTACCATGGGTTGCGTCGAGCAAATGGCCGCTTAGCCACGGTCCCAAGGCACCCGCAATGAAACCATAGGCCGTAAACACCAGACCAAAAATAGCTCCGAAGTGCTTCATTCCAAAACAGTCGCTGGCCAGCGGGGCCGAGACAGCGAACAGGGTGCCAAAGGCAAAACCCACTATCGCCGCAAGCACGGCCCATGAAACAAGACCTTCCACGAGAGGCAGCAACAGGTATGCGCACCCGGCCCCGAGAAACGCCAGCGTCATGGTCACATTACGTCCGAAAAGGTCAGACAGGTGCCCGCTTACCAGTCTGCTCAGGCCATTGGTCAGGTTAAATGCGGTCAATATCAGTATCGCCTCTTTTGTGGCCAAGCCCCTTGCCAGTCCGAACGAGGTAGAAAGGGTTACCATAGCGATGCCTGCCGCCCCGCCCAGGGCCCAGGTCAACCACAGAACCCAGAATGTTCTGGTACGCAAGCTCTGGGCCACTGTAAGAGATATGCCCGGACCAAGGCCGCCGCTATCAGACTGGCCCGACAGAGAGGACTCCAACGCCTTTGGAGGTCGCATAAATGGTGCCGCAACTACACCAATGACTAAGGCCACAAGCCCTAAAATCAGAGTCATGGGGGCATATCCCAGGTAATATAGCATCTGGCTGAAAATGGGTGACATGATGGCCGCTGAGAGGCCGAAGACCATGCTCACCAATCCCGAAACCAATCCACGCCTGTGGGGATACCATTGTTGGACAATCGTCATGGCCGGTATGTAGATAAGCGAGGATGAAGCGCCCACAAGAAAGGCCCACAAGTACACGTGGTTTATGCTGGCGGCCTGGCCGACAATGATAGTACTCGTGCCGCAAAGGACTCCTCCTATTACGGTCAACCATGCAGGTCCGATCTTTTCCTGCCAGCGGCCGGTAAGGAACATAAATATACCCACCGCAGCAAGCACAAAGAAAAGCGTCTGGCCAATCGCTCCCCGGCCCACATCAAATGTAGCCTGCCAATACTGTCCCATAACGCCGGGAAAGCTGAAGATAAAGGCCCCGGGCCAAAATATGGCTGCACAACTGGCGGTCAGGGCCACTGGCCCTTTAAGACGATTAGTCATGTCTGCCTCGTTATGATGGTGATAGAGCTTTTGTGTCAAATCTACCTTCATGTTGTTATTTTGTCAAGAATTTAAGGAAGTTCCATAGATTTACCTGCAAAGGTGTTTGGAGTTCTTAAAAGAAAATTCCCAATCATAGATATAATCATCTTTTTCAAAGCGAAAATCAGGCAGATATGGCTGATACTATAATGGAGAAAGCTGGACATCTTTTGGATTACATGTATATTATCCCTACAACGCAACTTATCAGTTTTATTTAGCAACAGCTTCATTTTATGTCATGCGATATTGTTACGGGTTGCGGGATACGGGTTATAAAAAAGGATTATTCCCTATTAACAACTCGCAACTCGTAACCCGGAACACTTACATAATAGGCAAACAAACAAGTTGAAAAGACGTGTTATGGATATCGACAAATGTCGTTGTAGGATTATTATGACAAAACTATTTGGGGGTAAAAATGACCGGCGTGAATCCGATAAAATATAAAATCCATCTGGAACCGGACTTAAAGAACTTCAAATTTGCGGGGAGCACTGAAATCCTGTTAGATGCTGTAAGACCGGTGAGTGAAATTATCCTGAATATCCTGGAATTGGCCATCTGGAATTGTAAGGTGCGGGTGGGTGACAGTTTTGTGGATTGTCCGTTTTATGTGAATCCTACGAAAGAAGAGGTGACAGTATCCCTTCCCAAGGAAATGGCAGGCAACATCACACTGATGATAGATTACGTGGGCCACATAAATGACAAGATGGCCGGGTTTTACAGAAGTCAGTACAAAAGCGAGGGAAAGGTAAGATACATTGCAGTGACCCAGTTTGAGGAAAGTGACGCGCGAAGGGCGTTTCCCTGCTTTGACCATCCGGAAAAGAAAGCAATATTTGATATTGAAATGATAATTGATGAAAACCTGGCGGCCATATCCAACCAACCAATAAGCGAAGAACAGCCTCTGGGAGACGGGAGGAAGCTCGTCAAATTCCAGCAGACGCCTAAGATGTCCACATATCTGCTTTTCTTCGGCGCAGGTGAGTTTGAGTTCATTGAAGACCCCGGGGAAGTGCTTGTTCGTGCAGCAACAATGCCCGGAATGACAGAATATGCCGGATTCGGGCTCGAATTCGGCAGAAAATCCTTAGACTTCTGTGAAGATAACTTTGGGACAAAATACCCCCTTCCAAAACTTGATCTGATTGCCATACAGGATTTCGCTTTTGGTGCAATGGAGAACTGGGGTGCAATTACATTCCGGGAAAACCTGCTTCTCCATTTTCCGGAAATTACGTCCAGGGCAGGTGAGGAAAGGATATGTGAGGTTGTTGCCCATGAGATCGTGCATCAATGGTTTGGGAATCTGGTCACGCCTTCTGATTGGAAGTACCTCTGGTTAAACGAAAGCTTTGCCACATATTTTGGGTATGGCGCTGTGGCGTACTACCATCCTGAGTGGGATATCTGGGAGCAGTTTCTGAACGGCCAAACCGACACAGCCCTTGAACGTGACGCATTACACGAAACATTTCCCATTGAGATTCCAGGAGGCGAGCATGTGGTCATTAACACCAGCACTGCCCCGATTATTTATAACAAGGGCGCGAGTATACTTAGATACATCAAGGAATATATGGGGGATGATAGCTTTAAAGAAGGCCTCAAATATTACTTGAAAATGAATGAATATGCCTGTGCGTCAAGCTCCTCAATGTGGGAATCATTTGAAGAAGTCTCAGATAAACCCGTAACCAGGATCATGAAAAGCTGGATTGAACAACCGGGATTTCCCATTGTCGAAGTGAAAAGAGACGGGCAGAAGCTTATGATCACACAGAAAAGGTTCACCTACCTGCCGAATGAATATGATCAGGAATGGTTCATACCTATCACTGTAAGAGTCTTTTATGAAAATGGTGAAACAGGATCAATAACAACCCTTCTTGATAGTAAACAGGGGGTCATTGATATTGGAAGGCATGTGATTTCGTACAAAGTCAATGACAGGCAAGCTGGATTTTTCAGGGTCAGGTATAATGATGAAAGAAATATGCAGGAGCTTGGCAACCGTGTATCAAGAAAGGAATTGCCGTCAGAGGATAGATGGGGCCTTCAAAATGACCTCTATGCACTGGTTAAAAGTGGTGACGCTTCCATTGATGATTATCTGAGTTTTCTTTCCAATTATACACAGGAAGACGATTTTCTTCCCCTCATAGGGATTGCGGGGAACCTGTTTCATGCATACCTGGTATTAGAAAATGTTCAAAGAGAGAAGGTTGCATCATTCGGTAAATCGTTCCTTGAAAGCGTGCTTGCACATATTGGATATGAGCCGGGGGCAAATGAAAAACACACCAGATCTATTCTGAGAGACCAGATCATTTTTCATGCTGTGCTGTATGGTTCGAAAGATGTTGAAGACATGGCTCTTAGGAAGTTTACATCCTTAATGCGCAACGAGGCCATCCATCCGGATATTGTAAAAAGTATCATGCAGGTGGGGGCCTTGAATGGTGATGACAAGGCGTTTGACTGGTTTGAGACGAGATTCAATACATCTGAAAGTGAACATGATAGGATGAATATCCTGGTGGCCTTGGGGTGCTTTCGTGAAAAAAAACTGATTCAAAGGGCCCAGCAATACATCCTGGGCAGAGTGCCAGGCCGGAATAAATTTGTCCCCATAGCATCAATGACTGCCAACCCGAATGCGGTACCCCATATGTGGGATTGGTTTAGGTCGCAGTTGAATGCTCTCGAACAGTTCCATCCACTGCATTATGAAAGGGTCATTGCGGGAATTATCCCGGTGTGTGGCCTTGGAAGAGAAGATGAAGTAACGGCATTCTTTAAAGATTACATGCGCAAAAAAAGTATGGCCAGAGATGCCATCAAACTGTCTTTGGAAAAGCTTGAGATAAACTCCAGGATGAGAAACGCCTAATCGAACTCAAACCTTTTCTCCTCAAAAAGTTTTAGACACGCCTCAACAACTTCACGGTCATAGAACGAGCCCTTGTTCCTGGAGATTTCCTGTAATGCCTTATCAATGCCTAAGGCAGGCCGGTAGGGTCGATGGGAGGCCATGGCCTCCACAACATCAGCCACACCCAAAATCCTGGATTCTAAGAGAATCCCTTCACCGGACAATCCCGCAGGATACCCTGAACCGTTCATCCTTTCGTGATGTTGAAGTACCATTTGGGCGATTGGCCACGGAAATTCATTGGTTTTCAGTATGTCGTAACCTACCTGCGGGTGCGTTTTGATCAGTTCGAATTCGATCTCAGTTATGCGGCCCGGTTTGCTCAGGATCTCAGCCGGGATAGATATTTTGCCGAGATCATGAATTACTCCGCCCATGCGGATACCATAAATTTGATCGTCAGGAAGACCCATTTCTTTGGCAATGGCGCAGGCAAGATCCGCCACACGCTGTTGATGACCTGCCGTATATGGGTCCCTTGTTTCGACAGTGCTTGCTATGGCCAGGATACTGCCTTCCAGGGCCTTTCCAAGTTTTTCCATGCTGTCCTGTAGTGCAGCCGTGCGCTCCATCACCATTTTCTGCAAACTTTCACGGTAAGCCCGATTATCAATCTCAAGCTGCCGGCGTCTAAGCACATTGGCTACACTGATGAGCACGCCGTTTCGGTTGAATGGTTTTATGATGTAGTCATAAACGCCAATTTCCAGGGCAGACTCTGCGGTCATTGGGTCATCCAGGCCGGTCACCATGACCGCCGCTGTATCCGGATATTCCGATACGGCGTAGCGAATGAAATCGAGCCCTGACTCCCCGGGCATGTCTATATCGCAAAGGATCAAATCAAAACGCCGGTCCTTTAAAAATTCACGGGCATCTGATGCGCTGGCGCCAAGGATGCAATCATGGCCATCCGATTCAAGTATCTGTCCGATGAGCACCCGGATCGGTTCCTCATCATCAATAATCAAGATATGTGTCACTCTGTTTCACCATCGGGGGCCTTTTTATCCAACACCCTGCGGACAATTTTGGCCATTTCGCTAAGATCAACAGGTTTCATGACAAATTCTCGAATCCCTGTGGCCCTGGCCTTGTCAGGGGTGGCCATCTCACTGAATCCTGAACACAGAATAATGGGGATGTCGGCTCGGATTTGAAGTAGTTTGCCGGCAAGTTCAAGGCCAGTCATGCAAGGCATGGTCATGTCGGTAACCACAAGGTCGAAACTCTGTGGCTGTGCCTTGAAGATTTCCAGTGCCTCGATGCTATTCGTCTTAGTTGTTACTGTATAACCCAAAGGTTTGAGCATATGTTCGCCAAGATCTGCCAGGACGTGCTCATCGTCTACAAAAAGCACTCGCTCGTTTCCCCTTGGAAGCGAAGTGGAAAGGTCAATGTCCTGGGAACCCTCTTCCACAATCCTGGGAAGAAATATATTGAAAGTTGTTCCTCTGTTATGCTCACTATACACAGTGAGCGTTCCGCCGTGGGTTTTAACTATTCCGTGAACCACTGTAAGCCCTATACCGGATCCCTTTTCTCCTGCTTTTGATGTAAAATCGGGATCGAAGATCTTCTGGATAGTTGAGCGGGATATTCCATGCCCGGTGTCGCTTACCGTTAGTTTTACATAGGGTCCAGGCTTTAACCCCTGGTGCTGATCTGTGAAGCGAGAATCAAGCTCAATGTCGGACTGGATTACCTCCAGTATGCCTCCCTTCTCATGCATGCTGCGGGCCGCGTTAGTGCATAGATTCACCAACATTTGATGGATCTGGGTCGGGTCGGCCATAACCTTTCCGGAGCCGTTTTTGATATCCTGGCGGATCTCAATGGTGGTGGGCAGGGCCGCCCTGAGCATTTTGAGGGCCTCCTTTACTACAAGACTGATTTGTAACGGTTTTTTGTCCTGATCGGTTTGCCGGCTGAAAGTGAGCAACTGCTTCACCAGATCTCGTGCCCGATAACCCGCCTTGAGCACTTCCTCCAAATTCGTATGCATTGGGGTCTCCTGTTGGGTGCGGCCCATTGCTATCTCAGTGTAACCAAGGATGGCAGTGAGAATATTGTTGAAGTCGTGGGCAATGCCTCCTGTGAGCGCACTGATGGCCTCGTTCTTTTGTGTTCGTCGAAGTAAAGCTTCAAGTTTTTCCTTTTCTTTGCGCAAAAGATCTTCTGCTTTTTTCATTCGTAGCGAGGCGTTGATTTGCGCGACCAGTACATTTTCATCAATGGACTTATCAAGAAAAGAGTTAGCGCCAAGCTCTAATCCTTTAGCATGACTTTTGGAATCTATGGTTCCACCCGCAAGTATGATAGGGATATCTTGTGTGTTTTCATCGGATTTAAGCCTCTTTATTATCTCAAATCCTTCTATTTCGGGTATCTCGATATCAAGGAGAATCGTATCTGGAAACTCTGCCTTTGCCTTTTCAATACCTTCGATTCCTGACTGTGCTGTTGTCACGGCACAATCGGGCATGACATTCTTCAAAAATGCGGCGAGGCCAGTGAGATTCTCCTGTTCATTGTAAATAGCTAAGATTTTTGACATTGTTTCCTGTAATAGTTAGATGTGATAGATAGGTAGAATACCTTAATAAGTCGAGGCAGTGACTCCTGAACGCGGGCTCTTTACTCCTGCTTCAGACTTTTTCTGGTGAATGTTACACGCAAAATTAATGCCGCTTCATGAGGCATGGCGTTCTATCCTTAACTATTTGATTATTCATGGGAATAGAACCTCAAGCCTACAATCATTTAAAGGCGTGGGTCAATTTAGACGGGTCAAGATGGAGAGTGTAATGCATTTTGCTGGGCCGTAACTTGACATAGCCCATGTAATGGGATTAGGAATAAGTGGATGAGCGAAGCGAACTAAGTTCAATAAGGGAGAGTGATGATGAGCCTGGCGTAAAGATTGGGAAAAAATAACAGTTTTCGGTCGGGCACTATGTATGACAGAAGAAGATAGAAAAATGAGGTATTAGAAAAGATGTGGATTAAAGAAATAGAAGAACTGGGAAAAAGGAAAAAAATCGCTTATCAGATGGGCGGAGAAAAAAATGTCGCCAAACAGCACGCCTCCGGAAGGATGACCGTCAGGGAGCGTATTGATGCCCTCTGTGAAAAGGATTCATTCCTGGAAAGGGGTATTTTGAGCGGGGTGCCGAGTTATGATGACCACGATAAGACCAAACTCATGGACCTGGTCCCCTGTCCCTTTGTGATGGGAATCGGGAAGATTGGGGGGAGAAGGATTGCCATACACGGTGACGACTTTACCATTAAAGGGGCCTCTGTTGGGAGAATGTATAAGAGTAAGGGGGCCTATTTCGTAAAAATGGCCCGTTCCTTGAGGCTTCCCATAGTAAGGTTGGTTGAGGGGGCAGGCGGGTCCATCAGGGAGATTCTGGAGATCGGTTACACCGAACTGCCCAGTTCAGGAGATGAATGCGCACAGGACCGGGTTGAGGTAATGTCTGAAATACCAGTGGTATCTGCAGGTTTCGGTTCTGTGGCAGGTCTGGGGGCCCTTTACATGGTCCAGAGCCATTTCTCTGTAATGGTAAGAAAAAAGGCACATGTCTTTGTTGGGGGTCCCCCCCTGGTCAAATCAGCCTTTGGGGAAGATATTACCAAGGAAGACCTGGGAGGCTATAAGCTTCATACGCGTCTTACGGGCGTGGTGGATAATGACGCTGCTGATGAAAAAGATGCCCTGGATCAGATCAAGAAGTTTTTATCCTATCTCCCTTCAAATGTCTGGGAAATGCCAGAACAACGATATGCTGATCATGATAACCCGGGACGCCGGGAAGAAAATCTCAATTCGATCATTCCCAGGGATAACAGGAAGCCTTATGATATAAGAGAGATATTGAGGCTTGTGCTGGACCGTAAATCTATCTTCGAGATTGGAAAGTACCAGGGTCGATCCCAGATTACTGCCCTGGCCCGCCTGAACGGCTATCCTGTGGGAGTACTGGCAAATGACACTAAGTTCCTTGGCGGCTCCTTTAATTATGATGTGGCGGAAAAATATCAACGATTTATCGATATGTGCGATACCTTTCATCTTCCCATTGTCAACCTTTCGGACCAGCCGGGATTTACTATTGGAAAGCGAAGTGAGGAACATGGGACGATCCGTAAAGGTGTGAGGGCAAGCTTTGCCATAATCCAGGCAACTGTCCCTATTGCAGTCATCTACCTCCGGAAATGCTTTGGAGTGGCCGGCGGTGCCCAGAAGAGCGGGGTCCGGTTGAGCTGGCGGTATGCCTGGCCTTCAGCCGTATGGGGCAATATCCCGGTAGAGGGTGGAGTCTATGCGGCCCACAGGGGAGAAATCGAATCGGCAGAAGACCCGGAGGCCTGCCTTGAGAAATTGCAGGAGACTTACAGGGCCATCTCATCCCCTTTCCGAACCGCGGAGGCATTTGGCATAGAGGATATCATTGATCCGCGAGATACAAGGCCTCTCTTATGTGAATGGGTGGAAATGGCCTACAATGTTGAAAAGAACAACCTCGGTCCCAAGAAGAGGGGGATGAGGTGCTGACAGAAAGTGGATGGACATCCTCCTCGGTATTTCATGATAGTGTGATCATGGATCCCACGCTGTTGAGGACGAATGCGTCCGGAAATTCCTGCGATATCTGCTGGATAGCCTTCCAGCCTGTGCAGTGCATCGGGACAAGTACCTCCGGGCTGATGCGTTTTAATTCATCGATGGTCTGTTCAATGATCTTCTCAAAATAGGGCCCGGACAGGTGAAATCCCCCCAGAATTGTGTGAACCCTTTCCGTACCGGTCAAATTCTGGGCATAAAGAATCGTGTTGATAATGCCTGCATGGCTGCAACCGGCAATGACCACCAACCCTTTTCCCTTCAGGTGTATCACCAGGGCCTGATCGTCTATAATGGGATCCTTTTCGATCTCTCCATCCCGCTCTAAAA
>JAIWDV010000028.1:0-10689 GCA_048632525.1 Bacteroidales bacterium
TTCATCTTTTCCCATTCAATGTTCGATGTTGGACGTTCGATGTTCGATGTTCATTCTTTTCCAGTCCGTCCTGGGCAAAAACAACTTAGCGCTTATGGCCTCAATCCCCCTTCATAAAGGGGGAGGCTGCGTGGCCTTCGAGGACGGAGGTTTGTTGCTACGATAATGCTTACTTCTCACTCAAGGGCTTCGGCGTAACAATTATATCAATCCGGCGATTAATGGCGCGCCCCTCCGCTGTTTGGTTCGATGCCAAAGGCCGTGCTGACCCGTAACCGACAGGGAAGATTTTCTCATATGCTAAGGTACCATTAGCCACAAAGTATTCACGAACGGCTTCGGCCCGCTGCTGGGATAGCTTCTCGTTCATCTCATCTGACCCTGTGCTGTCCGTATGCCCTTCAATGACGAGTTCCGGTTCACCAAATGTGCGAATGGCTTGCTGAACCTTGCTGAGCAGGGAGTAATTGTCAGGCATGATAATGGCCTTGCCAACAGGAAATTGGATGGCCCTTAACCGAATCACCAGTGAGTTTCCCTGCTTGTACACTTCCGCCTCGGTCGGCCCAAATTGCCTTCGGACTTCATCGAACAGTCTATTAAACCGCCTCTCGGCTGCCAAACGCTCTTTTGTAGCCTGTTTTTCTCGTGCCAATCGCTCCTTTTCAGCCTGTTCCTCCCGGGTCAACCCCTCCAAAGAGGTAATCTCTTTTTCCATGTCTTTCATTTTTTCCTGCTGAGACTTGGATTTGGCGATTACGGATTGACGATCCCCCTGGAGCACACCAATTGAGCTGAGGATATTCTCGACCTGTGTCTCGAAATCTTTGTCACGCATATCCGGCTCAGAAAGCTTGCTTGATGTCTTATGCAGCATTCCTTCAAACCAGAGTGTGATCTGTTCCGGTTCCATAGTTCGAATTCTTTTGCTCTCATCCATTACTTGAATAAGACGCCGGGCCTGAAAAAGCGTTTCGCCTGACAGCTCATTAATCTTTTCCTTCTGGTAACGGTTCACCGAAATATATGCATCGGTATCACTCAACTGCTTTTGGGCAATTATAAGCGTCTTCGGTGTAATTTTCCTTGCGCCATCGGCCTCTGCCTGATGGATCAGTTTACGAGCTTCTCCAAGGGCCTCATCCTTAATTGCAAGTAGCTCAAGTTCATCGAAAGCTTTTATGACCTTTGGACTATTTTTCCGGGCATATTTCAGATTGTTCTCTTCAATCGCTTTTGAAAGCCCGACAAATTGTTTCTCCGCTTTGCCATAACCTTCCAGTTTAGGAGCCCCCACAGCGCGAGCACGCTCGCGGGCTTTAATCGGATCTTTCAGTACGGTTTTAGCGAGTTGGCTTGCCTCTTCAGCTCGCCGGAGTTGGGCACGGCCGTCGGCTACTTTCTGCATTATTAGAGAAAGTTCGTCTCCGACCTCTAATCCTTCCTTGGCGTCATTAAGGGATGCCTCGGCCCTGCCAAACCAGGTGGGTGCCAGGACATCAAGTTGATTGCTTCTCGCATTGCTAACCTCTTTATCCAACCGTTTTACCTGCTCTGTGGGATTTTCCGAAGTTGAAATTGGCTCCACCTTCAACTCGCTCCCCGCACAGCCCCCCATGAAACACACAGCAATAAAGAGAACTATCATGATTGTAATATTTTTTTTCATCAACATGGTCCTGCTCCTTTCCTTAACTTTGTTGTTCCTGCTTTTCTCTTACAATAAATCCGGATGTTCCCACATAAATCAAATACCGCTTGTCTTTTCCTGATGTCTGAAACGCGGCATTCCCATAGACAGTGCTGACAAGCGGTAATTGAGGCCCATATTTATAAAGGTACCGCCAAAATGGATCGTCTTCATATTCAACAAGTGAATAGACAGTATGTGCTTGATGAACCTCTTCTTCAGTGCTCACATAACGACCTCGAAGACGTGTTAACCTATAGCGGGTGTGAAGCCCAAGAAAGTTAAGCCAGCTGTTCCATTTCAAGATATCTCCTTCGATCATCCACTGATCACCCTTCACGAATAGATATCGCGTTTTATTAGAGCGGGCGCAGAAAAAACTTACCAGGCTGATCTTACTGTTCGGAGCCCCGTCTAATGACTGGGTAAAGACCTCAGCCACAGGCTCCTCAACATTAAATACATGATATGCGCGAAGAAAAAAACCAAAAAATAGAACCATTCCAAAAACAGATATCCAAACGGTAATCAACAGCAAATTGCGCAGGCTTGCCAACAATCTGAGCGAAACAGCATGTTTTTTAGAAAGAACTCCGATTATCCAACGGATTCGATGATAAAGAAAGAACAAAAAAGAAACGAGTCCCAAAAAAATGCCGACCGCACCTGCATAAATGAGATAATTTGGGTCAAATTGAGGAATAGGAATATGCATTTTTACAAGTTGCTCTATAAAAAGAAATACCTTAGGCAATCAAGTTGTTGAATTTTCGAGATATTCACCCAACTCACCGCAATTTAATTTCCTTATAAGGCAGACCAAGAGTCTTTGCCAGGTTCTTCATATCATCCTCGAGCGTAACCTCTGTTCCATCCTCCCTCTTGACTCTCGTGGCCTTATCGCCCACTACGAACACCTGAAGCCTTTTCGGATCAAGGAGTCTCCCGGCCAGAATCTCAAGTTCCTGTCTCGATGCTCTGATAAAAGCATCCTGAATTTTTTCGAGCGTATCAAGAGGCTCCTCACGCATGTAATACCTGCCATACACTTCCACAAGTTCCGAGGGAGTATCCACGTTGAAGACAAAACTGTTTAGTGAATCCAACCTCTTTTGTTCGAGTTCCTCCTTTGGGACATTTTTTCTCAACCCAGTCATAATCTTCACTGTTTCCTGTATCGCCTGACTTGTGCTGTCTCCTTTGCAACCGATATATCCCACCAGCATTCCTGCCTGCCACTTATAGGTCTGGTAAAACCAGGCAGAATAGATGAGTCCCAGATCATCTCGCAGCCTGGTGTACATCAAGGAATCATTACCGCCGAATATCTTCATCAGGAGGCTCATCTTCCAGTATTCCGGATGGGTGCGCTTTATGCTGGGAAGGAGCAATGCCACCTGGGATTGAACCTGACCTGGTTTGTGGATAAGGGCCAATACGGATGGAGTTTGCGCCGGATCGTCGAGTTTCCGTGCTGGCACCCTGGACCTGGGCAGAGCCTGAAAAAGTCTCCCCAGGCCTTTCACCACATCGGTCTTTTCAATGTCTCCTGCAACGGCTGCCACAATGTTTGAAGGCACGAGATATTTCTTCAGGAATTCTTTCAGGTCCTCCCGCGTAATGGCAGGGATCGTTTTCAGGCCCTGGAGCGGATCGCGACCATAGGGATGTCCCTTGAAATGCCAGATCATCCCTTCACGCATGACGACTGCCTGTGCTTTCCCGCCCTGCCTTTTAAGCTCGACCAATGCCTGCTGCTTGACCACATCGAACACACTGGGATCAAACATGGGCCGTGTGAGAACCTCTTCCAGCAGGGCCAACCCCTTGTCCCAGTCATCTTTCATAACCGAAAGCCTTATTACGGTGTCCTCCTCGCGGACTGAGACCGAGAGCCTGATAGCGTTCTCGTCCAGGACCATGGCCAATTCAGATGGTGAGTATTTTTCGGTGCCGCCGGGGATGAGTGATCCATTGATCAAACCTGGCAAACCAATTTTGTCATCATCAATATCAACTGCTCCGGCCTTAACCAGGAGTGTTAGATCGACAAGGGGAAGTTCCCTGTCTGGCACATAAAACACCGTTGCACCTTCGACCTTTACAGTCTCCGCCTCCGGGTATTCAATTTTGTCCGGCCTCCGCTCGAAGGACAGCGGATGTTTCCAGCCTTCAGGCGTGGGGAAAATTGAGTTGTTCGTGGACGTGTCTGTCTTAATCACCTTTGCTGCGGCCGAACCGGTTATTGACCGGACCTCTGTATAATGCTCCGGCGGGGCATCAGGCTTGCCGCCTGGAATAACATACACACTGGTTCTATTCTCCGTACGGATGTATTTTTTTGTGACCCGTCTGATTTCCTCCGGCGTGACCTCTCCAATCTTTTCAAGGTAGGTAGTCAGGTAGCGCCAGCCAATCTGGACTTCCAGGGTTGCCATGGTAGCTGCCAGCGACTCGTTGCTCCGCATCCTGTCCAGAAAATCGCGCTGATTGAGTTTTTTGATCCGTTCGAGCTCACGTCTTGAGACCAGTTCTGTTTTCATTTTTTCCACTTCAGCGAGTAGAATTTCTTCCAGCCCTTCACATGCCTTGATGTAGGCATGGCGTTTTTCCTCCACAGTAAGATTTTTGTCTTTAAGTTCATCCGGCTCATTGGGCGAGCCGCCCAGGGCAACCATGCCGGCATAACGGTTGTCGGGGTTATAGGCCCATGCCTGGATAGCCCGGCCTTTATTGACAATGTTCTGGGTCATGCGAGCACTGCGGCCGTGGCTCAAAATCATAGTCATGGCGTCAAGGGCGTAAAAATCTTCCATTCCCATACGCGCGGTGTGGAAACCGATTCTGACAAGGGGCGTTCGAGCCCCCTTCAAAAAACGGACACTCTCACGCGGGCCTTGCTGGAGTGGTTCTTTTGTCACCTGTTCGGGCGCACGTTTTCCCGCTGGATATCTCGAGAAATAGATCTTAGCCAGCCTCCGGGCTTCTTCGACTGTTACGTCACCCGCCAACACACAAACAGCGTTCGTTGGGTTGTAGTATTTTGCGTGAAATTCCATGGCATCGGTGGTGTTATACTTTTCCATATCGGCCTTCCAGCCAATGGTTGGATTTCTGTACGGATGGGCAATGTAGGCAGTGGTATTTAGATCGAGCCAGGCAGCGCCCTGGGGATTATTGATATACCGAAAAGCCCATTCCCTCTGAACTACTTCTTTTTCCACATAAAACTCACGCCAGGAGGGCTCGAACAACTGTTCACTCACTATTGAAAACCATTGATCGAGCATGTCAGACGGAACTGATGCCATGTACTGAGTCTGTTCTTTACTTGTAAAGGCGTTCACGCCCACGGCGCCGTTCCTTCCAAGTTGGGACGAAAAGGCCTGAGGAACGTAGATCTTTTGAACCTCGCGCCGGAGGCTATCCATTTCAGCGAGTTTAGTCTTAATTAGCATCTGATCGGGCTTTCGCTTGCGCGCCTCCGCCAGGATAACCTGGTAGGCTGCCTCGATTTTTTCTTGCAGCTCCTGGTCCTTTTTGACATCCAGGGTGCCAAAATTTTTCGTTCCCTTAAACATCATGTGCTCAAGCAGATGGGCAATTCCGCTTTTACCGGTCTGCTCAAGCGCGGATCCCGCGCGGATTGCAACCCGGCAGGCAACCTGAGGCGCGGTCGGACGCTCCACGATCAAAAACAACATGCCATTTTTTAGCGTGAACTCTTTCACACTCAGCTTTATGTCCTGAGTTGGATCTTCTGCCAGGCACATACCTCCGGCCGCTAACAACAAAAAGATCCCAAAAATAAAATTCTTAACAAATCGCACGGATAATTCCTCTCAAAGTTATTGAGCCTCTCTCAAATATAGTCAGTCAACTACCTAAAAGGGTCCAAATATGTAAATAAAATGAATTTAAATAACAAAGGTCAAAGCCCCCCAGTGAAATAGCTTACAGATTTCACGGGGCAGGCAAATTTCAAATGAATGTCAAATGATAAATGCTAAAAAATATGCAACTGGTTCAAAGTTCAATGGTTCAAGGTTGACGGCATCGTAAAAAGTCAAAATTTACAGCATTATTCAAGTTGACGCAGTCATAACTTGCTTAGATAATACGAAATCCCTAAATACCTTAATTCCTAAATCCATGTGAAAAGGACTTTTTACATGGGCATCAAGGTTCAAGGCTAACTGATGGAAACTGAAACCAACCCTGAACCCTCGTATGTGACTCGGCAAGGCCAGCGTCACTTTTTTGATCAAACTGGCAACTTCGGTGGCCAGAGGCGGCGCTGAACTGTGAACCCGACAACCAGAGTTACAGATAAATAACTGATCGTTTTGGAAAACATTTTGACATTTGGATTTTGGATTTGATTTGGCATTTGGATTTTGTCATTTGGACTTTATTCCATAGGGCATCACAAATCACTATCTAACACGCACAGCAGAGCTGGGATTCATTAAAAGAGATCCCCCTCCTTCGTATCATCCACCTTCATCCAGATTCTGTATAATTTTTCACCGGCCATCTCAAAGCACTTGTATCCTGTTGAATCAACCTCTTCCACCATGACCTCACCCAGTTCTTTGCATTGTTCCAGCCAGTTTCGAAAATGTTCTCCACCACCAAAATAGACCTTGGTCCATTTATTTCCCTCTTCATCTGTCCTTTCCTTAACCAACTCTTCTTCGCCCATCCTTTCCTGGATTGTTGCACTGCAGCCCTTTTCCTCAGAAACCATTTTTCTCTCCCCACCTCTTCTCCATTCGCTTTAAAAGCGTCTGAACGCGTGCTTTGGTGTTGATTACGTAAGCCCTCTCCGGCTGCTTGGGCAAGGGTTTTGGGTCCCACTCCAGGACCTTGACCCGTTGGACCACCCGGTCCACTTTTCTATCTTCTTCAAGCAAGAAACGTTCCACCATTGCCACAAAATCGGCTGCCTGATCAAGACTATTCAGCAAATGTTTCCTGGCGTCGGCACCGGTTAATACCATGTGGTGTCCCGTACAGAGGACCTCCACATCCAGTTGGGATATGGTCTCCAGGGAAGTCCTGTAGGCATCGTAATCCACGAGGAATTCGGAGACACCGTCGCAGCCTGCTGCCTCCGAGGCTACAAGAATTTTCTTTTCAGGCACCCAATAGCTGAGAAAGTCCCAGGTGTGCCCAGGAGTTGGTATGGCGTTAACGCTAAGGCCGGGTCCCAGTTCAATAATCTGACCGGGGTTCATCACCCGGTCAAAGGTGGGGGGCTCGAACTTTTCCTCATAGACCTGGGGCACACCCCAGCTCCTGAGGGCCCCTATCGCATCTTGATTAAAAGCTCTGATCCGCCGAAGAACCTTAGATTGTGTCACAAGGTCGCATGCTCTTTGAGAACCAACAATCTGTAACTGCGGCCAGACAGCCTTGAAGTATGCAGCCGAACCGATGTGGTCCCAGTGGGCGTGAGTCAGAAAAAGATATGATGGAGACCGGGTACCGAGGACCTCCCGTATCCCTTTCTCATAAACCTGGGCCAGACCGGTAAACCCGGCGTCAAACAGGGCCGGGAACGGGCCGTCCAAGAGATACACCGGCACACTGGCATGCCCCAGCACGTAAAAATCATCTATAATTTTACCGGTCCAGTCAATACGCATATGCTATGAATTATAACAATTAAAACTGGTGAAGCAAGAAATTTAGATTTTTAATTTGCATTTCTTCTTCATTTATCGTAAAATATCAGATTGTTATGTGAACTTACCTGAATTTAAAAACTGGAAAGCAAATAATGGACACAGGATATTCTATTGAGGTGCATAAGGAACTTGAGGAAGAATTTCGGGCCGCGGCGGTATACAGGCCAATGCATATTGACCTATTCGAACCCGGCACCGAGCTAATATATGACGTTACAGGTGTGCCCGGGCCGAACAAAGGAAAGGTTTGCCTAATAATTGAAAAATTCGTCGGCGGAGGATTTGCCGGGCAGGTATACCGGGTGAAGGTCCTGGATATTGAGTTTGAGTCAGGGCCGATAGAGGGCCTTGAGGTGGGGGGAGTTCTTGCAATAAAGATTTTAATCCCGCCAAGCGGTTTTTCCCTGCTGTTTCGCAATTTACTGTACCTGGTTGGGTTCCAGGGGCCGTTTCAGCTTCAGGTAAACCCGGCCGCGGCAAGGTCTGGCGCACTCTGGCAGAAATTTATCCGGCGTGGGGCGAAGATTCGATTTGGTGATGAAAGGTCAATTTCAAATATATATGCAACGTTTGTAGATAGTGAGCTGGGAAGCTGCGGCGAGTTGAGTGAATGGATTGATGGGCGTACATGGCTGTTAGAGGTGGATGATCGTCTGGACTTGCTTAAGCTCTGGAGGAAAGGCAGGAATGTTGACGCCGAGAGTCTTGGATCGCCAGAATATCGGGCCAAGCGCAAGTTCATGTATGAGTTTGTTGAGCTGTTACACAATATGGGCGCTCATGAATTTGCCAGGCAGTACGAGTGGTCTACCTGTAAAAGCCAGCCTAACTGCCTGAAACGAAAAGGTACGGAGGAATCCCCATCTGAAGGATTGGTGGCCGTTGATTTCCGGGCAGGCCTTGCGCTTTTGCCATTTTTACCAATGAGTCCGGGGGATTTCAAACTTATAATCCAGGGCCTTGCGCGAGGAAGCCTTGTGCAGTTTGACAGGGGCGATGTGGGAAAGCTGGAGCAGTTCATAGAAGCACACAGCAACGAGTTTGCTGATATGCACCGGATGCTGGATGAGTTGAAAGCAGATGAGCGAATATACAGGGCCTCGGTTCCGGATATTACACACAATCATGTACGACTGTTTTACAGCCCGCACATCTGGTCCACGATGCTGGACAGTGCCGTGACCGGGTGGAAGGTACGGAATCTGATTAACGAGAAGTGCCAGGAGAAACTCGAGAGAAACAAAGCACTGACACTCGTGTTTGCAGTGATCGGGATTCTGCCATTCATTGGCCGGTTTTTCAGGCGAATTTGGGGCCAGACTTATTGGCGGCAGCATTACAAAGGTATGGTTACAAGCTGGAAGTATTTGCGGCGAGCGGTTCGGGCAAAGGTTGCGGAGGAAACTATTAGCTGGCACAGGTCAGGGAGGATTAATGATGAACGCGCCTTGAAGGTAGCAAGACAAGTTTGGCCGTGTTTGTATCATTTTCCTTTGTCAGTACTGCCGGTGGGGTTGCATAGATTTCTCACTGACTGGCAGTATGCGAAGGAGCGGATGGCTTATATATTAGTTCGGCCTGTTCGGCTGTACTTTGACGCAGAACTGCGCGAGCAATGGCTTAAGGACATGGTTACGGAGGGAAAGAAAAACCATCTACTGGGCCAGGAGGATGCAGAGCTGATCCTTTCGCAGGTTAAGGAGCCATTTGTACAGAAGTACCTCAAGAGCCTTGCAGTCCACCTCTGTACTTTGCCGGTTACTCAGGTTGTCTCCGTGCTGGTGGCGATTATATATGTTGTAATGCATCCTGATATGCCACGAGGGCAGGCATATGCTATTGGGTTTGGGATCATAGCGTTGTTCCAGGTGGTACCGATTTCACCGGGTTCACTGGTTCGCGGACTTTACGTAGTGTATCTGGTCATTAGGGAGCGTAATTTCAAAGACTATAACATTGCAGTGTTTCTTGGGTTTTTTAAATATATAGGTTATCTGGCCTTTCCCATCCAGATGGCATATCGATACCCTGCTTTAGCGCGGTTTATGGCGGGACACTGGGCGACTGAAGCAGTGCACATAGTTCCAGTGTTTGGTGAAAGGGGGGCTCTGCTGGAGCATGGAGTGTTCTGCCTGTTTTATAATTGGCCTCTCACCATAAGGCGCAGGATGCGAAAGCGAGCCCAGATGCGGACTGAAATGCGGCCTCGATATTGGCATATTGTGTTGTGTGCAATTGTCGGGTCGGGGATATTTGTGTTTACGGATTTTGCATACATAGAGAAGCTGGGAGAGCTGCCAAGGTTGAAGGAGATCTGGTGGCTTGCAGTTTTAGTGCCGGCGCTTTGTGGCGCTGTGGTGACTTTGGGCGCCGGTGGTGCTCCAATGTGGAAGCGGGTTATTGGAGCAGCTGCTTGCGGTGGTGCGGTAGGAGTGCTTTATACGGCCGTGTCTGCGATACTGGGCTATGGTGGGCCGATCGGGGCCGGTGACATAGTAGTTAACTGCGTATGGCGGGTTTTTATTTTTACCATATTATCAGTTATTGGCATGCTGTTGACAGAAATAAAATTGCCGGAGCCAAAGGCAGTATGACGGGAGTCTCGGAATTAGAGATACAGGTGGCTAACTAATGCTCATCTACTTTTTTGCTCTTCTTGTTCCCTTGCCTGACCAATAACGGATCGATCCGACATCAATATGGATGAACCTATAACGAGGGTAATACCCAACCCCGCCGCTTTTTAAGTTGAACGCAACTCGACGCAACGAGGAAAGGCGGCACCCGGGCAAACGGATATCTGCAGCTTCCCCTTGTATGTGGAGGCTATGCTTGGCCGCTCCTTTACCGCGTTTGCGTAAAAGTTCGTTTGTTCTGCTGCTGCGATAGCCGGAGATGATATGGAAAGGTTTTTGCGTTTTCAGTTCCGTACCAATTGAATAAAGCAAATCCAGAAGCCGCGTATTAATCTGTTTTATTTCACCAGTCCGTCGATCACGCATGATATGGTTTATGTCGCTCAAAGCCTTTTGCAGATACCTTCCATTGGACCAGTAAGTGGTATCCAGGGATTCTCTTGTATTGGGGTTGTAAAGCGAAAGAGATCTTTCCGGTGATATACAATCACGAATAGCACCGAGAACCGGGTTAGGCGCTAAGCTCGCTAAACCAGAAAAAAAGACCAACCCGATAAAACTCCGTCGACTCAGTTCTACCCTGCATATGCCAGAAGTATTGTTAAAAAAAGACATTTCGCAATTCCTAAACCCCTATCCCGCATTCCGCGGGTTTAAATCCATGTAACCT
>JAIWDV010000029.1:0-10686 GCA_048632525.1 Bacteroidales bacterium
GAGTATTTATCAAGAATCTCTGCGGAGGGGAGGGCGTCTGTGGTCAGTGCCGGGTGCAGGTAACCAGCGGGATTGCTGAAGCGGAAGAACATGCAAAGGCCTTCTTTTCTGATGAGGAAATAGAAAAGGGTTACATCCTGGCCTGCCAGACAGAAATCCATGACGATCTTGAAATCACGATTCCGCCCGAATCGAGGATGGAAGAGTCCCAGATCATGACCGGGGGAGCTACCGAGGCATACGGTGACTCTGAGGCCATGCCTGTTGTGAGGAAAATATTTATCGAGCTCACCCCACCGACCCTTGAAGACAATATCGCCGATATGGAACGTATATCAAGGGAATTGAGGAAAAAGCTTGGCTGGCACTCCTTTGAGATACATCTCAACTGCCTGCAGCACCTGTCTGATAAGCTGCGTGAGAATGAGTGGAAAGTAACAGCCACTGTGGTCAAAGACAGAAATGGCTATCGCATTCTTAAGATAGACCCTCTCGACACGACGGCCCATAATTACGGAGTGGCCATTGATGTGGGCACCACTACCGTTGTGGCCCAACTGGTGGATATCAATTCATGGGAGGTGGTTGGTGTTGAAGGCACACACAATATGCAGGCCAGCTACGGGGAAGACGTCATATCAAGAATGATTTATGCGTGTGGAAAGGGAGGCCTGCACCCGTTGCATGAGGCTGTGGTCAAGAACATCAACCAGCTTATAGAGAAACTGGCTAATGATAATAATATTCCTTTAGAAGAAATTAATGTCATTGTGGCTGCGGGTAATACCACCATGGGCCATTTTTTGCTGGGGCTCACCCCTTGCTCCATAAGGCTGGATCCATATGTGCCTACGGCTGACGTGTATCCACCCATTTTGGCAAAGGATATCGGCATTCACATTCATCCCAATGGGGTGTTGGAGACCATTCCCAACGTCGCCTCCTATGTGGGCGGAGATATCGTGGCCGGCGTGATGTCGTGCGGCATCGCCGATAATCCGGAGGTAAAGGTGCTCATTGATATCGGGACCAACGGTGAGATTGCTATTGGCAACAATGAATGGCTGGTCTGTTGTTCAGCCTCGGCCGGCCCTGCTTTTGAAGGGGGCGGAACTCGATGCGGCATGCGGGCGACAAAGGGCGCCATTGAAAAAGTAGAGATAACGAACGGTGAGGTTAAATACCAGATAATAGGTAACGCCAAACCGAGGGGAATATGCGGTTCCGGCTTGATCGACTGTATCTATGAATTGGTTAGAAACGGGATTATTGGAGCGGATGGGAAGTTCCACAGGAATCGAGACGATGCCAGACTTGGTGTTGAGGACAATATAGCACACTATATCATTGCCCATGCCCATGAGACAGAAAGCGGAGAGACCATTGTTATTACAGAATCCGATATCGACAATCTGATAAAGTCCAAGGGGGCCGTTTTTGCGGCTATCAAGTCCCTGGTGGACTATATTGGGTTGACATTTGACCAGATAGACAACTTTTACGTTGCCGGCGGATTTGGGAGTTATCTGAACATTTCCAAGGCCGTTGCCATTGGTCTGTTGCCGGATATCCCACGTGAAAAGATACAATTTATTGGGAACAGTTCCCTGACCGGGGCTCGTATGTGCCTTCTTTCTGAAGCAGCCCTTGAAAAGTGCATGAACATCTCAAGATCCATGACCAATATCGAGCTCTCTGTTTATCAACCATTTATGGATGAATATATTGCGGCCCTGTTTCTGCCGCACACAGATCGCAAATTGTTTCCTTCTGTGGAATACTGAGACAGAAATGATATGATACGCAAATAAGGTTATTATCTTAACTCCGCAATTGGAATGTTGGAATAATGGGTTGGTTGGTGTTGCGTGTTGCAAGTTGCGCGTTGCGGTTTTAATGGGGAAGTTACGTTACACCTAACCAAATTTGAGAGGTCGATCATGGATCGTAGAGATATTGGAAAAGTCCTGGAAACGTGTGAGTTTTTTATGGGGCTGGATGAAAGTAATATCGACAGGATAGCAGGCCTTTGTCAGGTGGAGACCTATAAACCGGGAGAATATGTGTTTCGCCAGGGTGATTTTGGAGAGCATCTTTATGTCATTGCCGAAGGCCGGATATTCCTGGAAAGAGCGGTTGATTTAGGTGCGCGCAAGGGAAGAGTTGTAATCGGAATCCTCGGCAAGGGAAGGGTTTTTGGTTGCTGGTCTACGCTTTTGGATGAGCCCCACAATCTCATGTCCTCGGCCACGAGTGAAAAAACTACAAAAGTCCTTGTCATGAACGGGGCAGAGTTGCGGGAGATGATGCTTGGCGATATGGGGCTTGGGTTTAATGTGTTGGAGAAGCTCTGCTTCTTGCTTAGAAACAGGATCCGTGGCGCGTACGGTGCCATGGAAAAAATTTAGTGCGTACGCGAATAGGAACCCTCCGTGAATCAGGAAAATAGCCTGGAAGAGGAAGAAAAACTTATCCTGGATGATATCGCTTCCAGGCTTAAAGCATTTGGAAGGGAAAGAGAACAGCTTATTCCCATCCTCCAGATGATTCAAGAAAGGCATGCCTATATTGCGGAAGATGCCATAAAAATGGCGGCAGAGCACCTGGGCATCGCAATATGCGAGGTCTATGGTGTTGCAACATTCTATAACCAGTTCCGTTTTCACCCACCGGGAAAAAACCAGATCAAGGTGTGTTTGGGAACTGCCTGCCACGTAAGAGGCGGTGATATTATTCTTGAAAATTTTGAGCGAAAGCTCGAAATTCGGGATGGTGAAACCACGCCTGACAGGGAATTCAGTATTGAGAGAGTGGCATGTGTCGGATGCTGTGCGCTGGCACCGGTAGCCGTTGTAAATGAGACCGTCCAGGGAAATATGGCCCCCAGCAAGGTGGAAGGACTCATCCTTGGTTTCAAGATAGAAAAAGAAAAGGCCGAAAGAGAAAAACAGAAAAGTGAGCCCGCTCAATAACGAAACAGTACAAAAAGCGTTTGGCGTCATCCGGGACGAGGCAAAGAGACGTCGTGATGCATTCCGTGAGGAACCTGTTCCAAAAATTCAAATTGGAATGGCTACATGCGGTATTGCCTCGGGGGCTTTGGAGACAAAGAATGCATTCGAAGAAGTGCTTGCGGAACGAAAGATTGAAGCTCACATCAGGACTGTTGGGTGTATCGGTCATTGTTATGCGGAGCCGGTTGTTATTATGGATCATCCTGAATCCGGCTTCCCGCCAATTTTCTATCACAACGTAACACCTGGTAAGGCAAAGATGCTGGCAAAATCCTTTCTGGAAGATGGTGACCCCCTTTTTGAGCATGTCCTTGGTGCTATGGAGGAGAATGATTTGGTCCCCCAGGTCCTGGATTTTCCCAGATTCAACCAGGAAAAGAGGGTGGTTTTGGAGAAATGCGGGCGCATAGACCCTGAGGACATCTATGAATATATCGCAGATGGGGGATATGAAACGCTTGCGAAAGTACTCCAACTGGCCCCAGATGAGATCATCGAAGAGGTGCAGGAATCGGGTCTGAGGGGAAGGGGAGGTGCCGGATTTCCCACAGGGAGAAAGTGGGATTTGGCAAGAAATGCGGATGGGCAGCATAAAACAGTGATATGCAATGCAGATGAGGGGGATCCCGGGGCGTACATGGATCGAACCCTTTTGGAGAGTAACCCTCACCAGGTCCTTGAGGGTATGGCCATTTGTGCTTATGCTGTGGGTGCTCAAAAAGCAATAGTATATGTAAGAGCAGAATATCCCCTTGCTGTGAAAATAGTTACAAAGGCCATAGGGCAGGCCAGGGAACTGGGCCTATTGGGGGAAGGGGTCCTTGGCAGCTCTTTTGATTTGGAAATTGATGTGTTCCAGGGGTCCGGGGCCTTTGTGTGTGGCGAGGAAACGGCCCTGATACAATCCATTGAGGGGAACAGAGGAATGCCCCGGCATCGTCCCCCTTACCCCGTCCAGCAAGGCCTGGGGGGGCAGCCGACAGTTATCAACAATGTGAAGACCCTGGCCTCCATCCCACCTATAATAGAACATGGCGCAGCCTGGTTCAGGGCCATTGGTACTGACAAAAGTCCAGGGACCGCCATTTTTTCTGTTGTTGGGAATATTGTTCATGCAGGTTTGGTGGAGATTCCCATGGGAGTGACACTCAGGACCCTCATTTTTGATATATGTGGCGGTGTACCGAACAAAAAGAAATTTAAGGCAGTACAAATTGGTGGCCCTTCCGGAGGCTGCCTGCCTGAGGAGTTTCTGGATACGCCCATTGATTTTGACTCCCTGATACAAGCAGGCGCCATGATGGGTTCCGGAGGTATGGTGGTGATGGATGAGGATACCTGTATGGTAGATGTGTCTCGCTACTTCCTTGATTTTACCCAAAAGGAATCCTGTGGTAAATGCACCTTTTGCAGGATCGGGACCCATCACCTGCTCAATACACTGGAGCGGATAACCAAGGGAGAAGGCCGTGATGGTGACCTTGACCAACTGGAAACACTGAGTGAAGATATTAAGAATGGTTCGCTCTGTGGTTTGGGCAAGACCGCGCCGAATCCGGTGCTCACATCTCTGCGATACTTCAGAGATGAGTACGAGGCGCATGTTAAAGAAAGACGCTGCCCTGCCGGCATGTGCCGTACCTTAACTGCCTTTTACATTGATCTGGATAAATGCGCACGCGGGTGCGATGCCTGTGTTGGAAGTTGCCCTGTGGAGGCCATCTTTACCACCAAAGATCGAAAGAAAGGGGTTGACCAGAGCCTATGCGTCAAATGTGGCGAGTGTATGGTTGCCTGCCCGGCGGAATATGACGCCGTGATGAAGGTTTCTCCTCCGGACCTCGCTCCCGTTGTTGAACGATCTGTTGATGATTGACTATTTGCGATTGACTATTGACTATTGATGATTGACTATTTTTTCATCTGTAATCCAAAATCGGGTAGTGTTGGTGGTCCGTTGTTAGTCGGTAGTTGCACTTGTATTTCAGGTAGTTGACTGAAGTATAAGTAAGTTCTCAATAAACCCGGGCTGTATTAGAAAATCCCCCTCAATCCCCCTTTGCAAAAGGGGGAAGCAGTCGGAATGCCCGTACTTATTGAGATGTTACAAGTATAAGGATATGCAGAGTGGAATGATGTCTCCCTGGAATCATTTAGTTTTTCTTCTTACTTCAACGGACAACGATTAACTGACATCGCTTAAAATAGTCAATAGTCAATCGAAAATAGTCAATTCTATAATATGGATTTGGATGATGGTAAAACTCATTGTGAATAAGCAAGAGCTTCAAGTAGACGAAGGGAAAACCCTACTACAGGCCTGCCTTGACAACGGGATCTACATCCCCAACCTCTGCCACATCCACGGCACGGACAATCCCTCAGCTTCATGCAGACTGTGCTTTGTTGAAATTGAGGGTGAGGACAAACCCATACCCTCCTGTACTGTCAAGGCAAAAGATGGCATTATTGTCAAAACCGATACCCCGTCCGTGAGGAGACTGCAGCGCACGGCCTTCAAACTCCTTATGTCGGTTCACCGGGTAGACTGTGGGCATTGTCCGGCCAACAAGAAATGTGAGTTGCAGCGTATTGCCAAATTCCTGAAGGTCGGTTTAAAGCCAAAATACCTGGAACTACACCTGAAGGAAACTGAGGTAGACGAATCCAATCCTTTCCTTGATTACTATCCCAATCGCTGTGTCTTGTGCGGCAAATGCATTGCTGTTTGTAAAGACAAACATGGTCGGGCCTTTTTGACGTTTGCCAAACGGGGGTTAGATGCGGTTGTCAGCTCCTATGGGGAAAAGGATGTGTCAAACCTTCCATGTGGCAAATGTCTTGCCTGCATCCGGATCTGTCCTGTGGGCGCCATTACCTCGAAAGACAAATGACTTTCACTACTCTTTCTTCTCATACTCAAGGGAAACAGTCACAGTCCGGTTGAGTGCCCGGCCCTCAGGCAGGCTATTGTCATAAATGGGATTGAGGGGGCCTGCACCCGCGTAGGTAAGTCTCTCACCTGCTGTCATCCCTCCAGCCACGATCTGTTCGTAAACGGCCTTTGCCCGCCTCTCTGAGAGCTTCAAATTGTATTCCTCTTTACCAATATTATCAGTATGTCCCACAACCTTCACATCGGCTGCTGGAAACTGCTTCATTCTCTCGATTATCTGGTCAACGATGGCCTTATTACGCTCTTTTATATCTGAGCTGTTGAAGTCAAAGAGTATCAAGGCGTATTTTTCCAGGACCTTATATCCCATTTTCTGGGCAACACGCTCTTCTCTCTTTATGAATCTGACAGAAGACGTTGCAGCAGCAACATCCTTGTATATCTGGCCCTTTTCGTCCGTGACCTCAATGCCCGCCGCAATCTCCTTACAAGAACCTACCTTTCCAAGACCAATAGCTTTGAGATCAAAGGTATAAGAAGGGTTAAGGTCTCCTTTCCCCTTTACAGAACCAATTAGAGAACCATCACCTATCAATTGTATTTCCCAATCTGTAATGCCATAACCGGCCTGGATCTGTGGTGAGATCCGGAACTCCTTTGTGTCGCTCGTCTCTTCCACATAGGTGCTCTTTATGGGTTCAAGTATGGTGGGAAGGTCAGAATAGATTTCTGCACGTTGATTTTCTACCCTCCCTTCGTTCAGGCTGTTTGTACTCGGAACAGCCGGTAAGTTACGTGCCTCCACGTGTATCCTTGATGGATTTATCCCCCATATATACCTCAAATACGCCCGGACTTCTTCAGCTCGACTCCGTGAAAGATCGATTCTATCTTTCTCCACTCCATAATTGGAGTTACAGCCCACTATACTTATATTGGCCTCAGGAAACTCTAAAAGGCGTTTCCCTATAATGTTAAGCACTTGAATATGCTTCTCCATTGCGCCCCTTAGATTACTTTCCGAGAATTTTTTGGTTTCGGCCTGATTCCCAAAAACGGAATACCGTTCGGAAATTTCGCTTTTGCCAGTGTCGAAAAACACATAGTTTAGCAGTGGCGAACTATCGATGGTGGTCAACTCCTCAATGGTCACCGTTTCTGGTTCTATGGATACCTGCCCATACGGTGAGCCTATGAGCTCGTGTATGACTTCTTCCTTCGAAACGGTAACCGCACATAGGGCCGTCTCAGTCTCATGTGTATCATTATAAATATCTATCACTTTGATACGTGCCTGAAGATTATCTAATTTAGCCAGTTGTTCTCTACCGAGGTCATTCAGGGAAATAGAATAAAATGGTTTCAATTCACCAGTCCCCTTCAGGGTTTTGATAGGCTGATCATCGCCCAAAACCGTCAGTTCCCAATTGGCAACGCCATATTCAGCCACTATGTGAGGCTGGATCTTGATCTCATCCATTTTATTAATTTCCGCGACGAATTCGCCGGCAGCATCCCTTTGTATCTCTAATAAATCGTATTTTATCTCCACCCGTTGATTTTCTGCACTGCCGCCCACAGCGTCCAGTGGTGAAGCATTCGCCGGCAAATTCCGTGACTCCACGTTTAGACGCTGGGAATCCACTCCCCAAACATTGCTAAGATACGCTTTCACAGCTTCAGCCCGTTGCCGCGAAAGGTCGAGATTGTTCTCCTCCACACCAATACCGGAATTACAGCCTATGATTTGAACTTGAGCGGTCGGGTTTTGGGTCAAGCGTTTGCCAATAATATTAAGGACATTGTAATAGCGTTCCAGCGCACCTCTCTGGGCTTTTTCATCGAAGGACTGTGCCTGGGCACTGTCCGCAAAAAGGACATACTCTTCAGGTATTTCACTTTTGCCCGTCTCGAAGAAGACATTGTTTAGTATTGGGGTGCCATCTGTCATGGTAAGCATGCGAAAACTCAGTTCAGCAGGTTCCAGGGTCAATGTTCCCTGGGGAGGGTTGAGGACCCTATAAGTCACTATATAGCGATGGAGCAGGGTGGTGGAAAAGGCCTGAAAAATAGGCATAAGTTCTGTCGCTGAAGTGGCTTTCCAGACACGGCCACCGTGTGCCTTGGCAAAGGATTTGAGAAAGGGATTCATGGTCAGTCCCGGCATATAGTCTACAGAATAGGCCTCAAAATTTGGTATTCCTTTTGCTTCAGACTCAACTACTGCGCTCTTGAATGCGCTGTTAATATCCTCGCCATCCGAGAAGACCACAAAAATTTTGTTACCCTTTTCTGGCATCTTACGGATTAGATCAAGTCCGGCAACCATGGCTTCGTATAAGAAGGTTTCAGTGGTCAACCCGTCATCAAAGCTGTTCCTGATGAACTTCATGAGTTCGTGGGTATACTTGGAATGAAAAGCCTTGGCGTGTAATGAGTGTTCATGAACTTTGTAGCTGGGTTTTTTGTCAAAAACAACCATATGGACATTGTCCATGGGGCGTATTATTTTAAGAAATTCCTCTATAGCAGAAATAAGAGGTTCCACCGCTTTACGTTTCTTCATGGAGTAGGAATTATCCACGACGAGGACAAGGTTGAGTGGTATTTCTTTGCTGGTCTCAAGAGGTTCAATAGAGAGTATTTTCGCCTTCTTTGTTCCTATCATGATACCAAAGTCTTCTGCTTTCAGTCCCAGGATCGGATTATCGTCAGGATCCAGGGCTGAGATCAGTAACTTATTCTGTTCAACAACCTGATAGGCTACTTTAGCCTGACGGTCCGGGGTCAAGACCTGAAGGTCTTGCTCTGCATAACAATTACCCAGATAAAAACCGTGCATGATCACTAACAAAAGATAAAACATAATTTTTTTCATTTCTTCCCTCACAATTTTTTTGATGGTGTATTACCTGAATTTTGCACCAACTATCTACTACGGCTTGAAGCGCTTTGCCTTTAAAGCTCGTTTCATGATTTTGATCCTCACCATATAGGTAATATGCCTGCGGGTCAAAATCACTCCAACTTCGCTTTAAACACAAGGCTTTCTGCGCCTCGCTACGATACTTGGGCAAGATTCAGGTATGAATTAAAAAAATACTACCTTATAAAATATGACGCAAGTTGCTTGCCAAACTGGGGCAATTAATTTTGATATTATGGCCGCCTGATTGTAACTATATGGAACCTCAACTAAAATATTTTAAAAAATAAGTAAATGCTTCGTCTATGAGCATCACTATTAACACCAGATGCTTTCCTGCCTGTGAAAAAATCGTAACCAACCGCGCAAGCGTTGTAACCCGCAGTCCGTAAAGTGCCTGCATATTCCGAACGTCACATTAAATGCAAAACTCTTGCCATATTGATGCATCAGCAATATAGTTAAATATTCTATATAGTTATCTTTACACTACAGAAAAACCCAGTCAAAAAACATAAAATATTGTCAAATTCTTTTGAAATCCGTCAAAAAAGCAACCTTGAACCTTTGAACCCTGTCGAAGATCCCGTCTGAAGAGAAACGGAAGCGGGGAACCCGTGAACGGCTACAAGTATTTATACCATATCCAGACCCAGCAGTATTACCCACACCATTTGTTCCCAATTTTCACATATGCTTCAACAGCTTCTTCGATTTTCGAAATATAACAGAACTCGTCCAGCTTATGTGCCATTGCGGGCTCTCCTGGACCGAGAATTAATGTTGGTGGATTTCCAAAAGCGGGTGTGAGCACAGAAGCATCAGTAAAATAAGTGACTCCGCGTGCTACAGGACGTTTCCTGCAAAATGGTTCCATTATATCGAACACCTCTTGTACCCATTCGTGTCCGGGTTCCGTCATAATGCTTCCGGCGTCTACTATCCGCTCTATTTCCACTTCTTGCCCCAGATAAGATTGCAAGTTTTCGTAAACGTCCCTATTTCTTTGATCCGGAATCGTTCGGATATCAACACCGATAACAGCCCTGTCGGGAACAGAATTTATATTCATTCCGCCTGAAATTGTTCCTACGTTGAGAGTTGGAGCACCAAGCAGTGGATGAGGGGGAATGTCAAATTTGTATGCCTGAAGTTGGGTCACAACCTGTGCAGCCTTGTAAATGGCATTTTCACCCTGTTCCGGCATGGAGCCGTGCGCTGTGACACCGGATGTGCTGACTTCCAGCCAAAGCGCACCCTTGTGCCCAACCAGGGGATAGTTCGAAGTGGGCTCACCAATAAGAAGCGCCCCGGCCTCTCTCAGCGCATTGCCAAGTTTGGCGAGATGATGCGCTCCCTGGCAGCCTGTTTCTTCACTGGCAGTGCAGACAAGGGTTATCCCGGCCTTTCTATTTGCTATATTTGCCAGACGCAGCGCCGCGACGACCATTGCAGCAAGGCCCCCTTTCATATCAGAAGATCCTCTTCCAAACACTTTGTCCCCATCAACTTCGCCACTGAAAGGGTCCTTTTCCCAGCGATTGCCTCCAAGAGGTACGGTATCCATGTGTCCAGCGAAACAAATTGGAGCTTTGTCCCCGTAACTTCCTATTTGTGCAATGAGACTCGTTCTTCTTTCACTAAACTCGTAAAGTGTGACCTTGAATCCTCCGTCTTCCAACAATCTGGCGAGGTATTCTGCGCAATCGCGCTCCTGGCCAGGTGGGTTGACTGTATTAAAAGATATCAATTTACGCGTCAAAGAAAGGCAATTTATATATGGTTCCATGGTTATATTCCTGTCTCCTAACCCGGACATTCCGGTTGTATTGTAGCGAAGATCCCGCCTT
>JAIWDV010000030.1:0-10538 GCA_048632525.1 Bacteroidales bacterium
AAGTACGATATTTCATCGGACGATGGCAAAAATGACTATTTCGCCATCTGCTTCCCGCTAGACATCGAATCTATGGGCAACTCCGAACCAAAAAGAAAAACACAAAAGGAATATTTGCTCTTTGTGCTCAAGAAGGCACCTAATCTCTGGCGGGACAAATCCAAAGAAGAACTGCTTGAAGTGCTTTCCAAACAGTTCTCCATGGCAAGACGTATAAGATGGGCAAATTTTTTTTCTAAACGAAAGATCTTTAGAGAATCCCTCTGCCAGGGATCAAGAACCGCTATCCTGAAACATGGAAAAGATATCCTACAATTTACTACTGAACTTGAAAGTGCCCAGAAGGATTTTGTCAGGGCAGTGGTGATGGATGCAGAAATCCAGCTTGGGATCGTGTCCTCGCAGCGTCCGAATTTTAGTCTGAAAGCTGAAGAATTAGCGAAAAATGAAACAGAAAAAGGGCAAGTACGTTCTGAAAAAGGCAATTCTATTAATCCGGATCAAGAAATCCTTACATATCTAGTGAATCTCAGAAAAGAGGCATGGGAAACCCGTAGGGAAAGCAAATCCATTGAAGAAAAGCTGAAATGCATGAAAAAACACTGGGGCACGGCTAAAAAATACCGTCCTCCCAGGGAATTTCAAAACGAAATCGAAGTCAAAGCAAAAAAAGCAACGATTGAACAGAAACTGCTTTCAGGATTGCAAAAGCATTACTATAAACGAATGGGTAGAGTTGAATTCTTAAGAAGCCAGCTATTTGTCCTCTATTGCTCTGCATTGGGATTAAAAGAGGTTGCAGATACTCACAATATTTCTAATTGTGATCGGGTTTGTTTTGACAATATCATTGGGAAGAAAAATCTCTTTTCTCTTCTTAGCGAAGAGCTGTCTTGTTTTCTTGCAAAATGGCAAAAAAACAAGGACTCACCACTAAATATAACATCTGAATGGCTGGCTTGCTGGTTCGGAGTAAGATTCCTTGAGGATATTCCTTGGGACAATTTCAAAAAAGACTCTTCACCAGGAGAACGTGCTATATTTTTCAAACATTTTGCTGCCTATTATCTCTATCTACTGCATTGTATCCGGAATTTTGGCGAGCCATCGCTCTTTCGTTTTTCCGATGTCAAAGGCGGCTATGAAGTCTATTTAAACGCTGCCCTTTTTCTTCTATCTGAATATACCCACCAGATCTGTATGCTTCCCCGCCGAATACCGCTTTACAGGACCTTAATGCACGCCTGGTCCTCAGAGGCTATTCTTTACATCGTTCGATCTTCCTATCGCGATCACCTTTTTCATGTCCTGAATGTATGCCTGCTTGGCATGGTTCTCATAGAGGCCGGCCTTGTTGATAAGTTAACTGAATCAGGTGAGTTGGAAGATGAAAAGTCCAAGAACACGATGATGAATTGGATTTTGGCGGGTCTTTTACATGATGTTGGCTATTGTATAGACCTTAATCGTCACATACTTTCTCATACAGCATTTCTCAAAAGTTCCCCCGGCATAAGGGATTTTCAGGAAAATCTTCAGAAAAATTATACTGAATTAGAAAAGGCATTGATTGTTTCTTTAAATAAGGAAACCAAGGAATTCGATTGTGGAAATATGAAGGCCAAGCTGGATCATGGGGTGGTCAGTGCCACGCATTTCCTATACTTAGATCAGGTTCATCTTGAAGACAAGATGGGAAATGTACCGAATCCTGATTGGATGAAACAAATAACCAGTGCCTTTCGGGCAATGGTCATGCATAACCTCAAGGATGAAGTAAAAATTGATCCATCAAAAGACCCGTTGTCTTTTCTCTTGCTGTTGTGCGATCATATTCAGGAGTGGGACCGCCCCAGGATGGACAGCTTGAGGCTGAGACGCTTTGTAACTTCAGCGCTACAGAGCCCCAGACCTGGTTCTCTTGATAGTAGTACTATTGTTCGTTATCTCAAGGCAGATCTATCGTGGAATCAGAAGGACAAAAAGATGACCCCCATTTTGTCAAAGCATAGCCTCGAACTTTCTCTCCATTACAAGGATTCCGGAGATGAGCAGTTTGAACCGGCTTTGATATGGTGCCAAAACAGCTATGATTTTGAAAAAGTTGTCCTTGATAACTGGCCTCAAAATTTCCACCTTGTCTTCAAGACCATTCATCCTGTAAGCACTAAACTGAGGATCGAGAAAAAAAGGGGGGGAGAGAAAGAAGAAAAGGGAGAGGTAGTAATCGAGTATGCCGAGATGGATCTTCTGCAAGACTATCTGCGTGAGACCGGGCAGGAGGCCTTTCTTGCGATCTGGATTTCAAAAAGCAGAAAATGCGATAGCTGGGTCAAGTACCATCTTGCGGAAAACGAAGAGACGGAGAAGGAAGAGGTTTTTGAGACAGTGTTTGAACATACCTCAGACAAGCATGAAAAACTGATACTACACTTGCCTCCGAATTTTTATCGTGACTATATGAAATGGAAAAGACAGCGCCTGTATGATGCCGAACTATACTGCCGTTCATAGGAACTGTCAAGAATTGGTGTCAAAGCTTGAATTGTGAATTAATGTTTGACAATTAAGCCACTACCATTTAGCAAAAGCAGTATGGGCAGAGCAAGCAGAAGCTTGGTGAGAGAAACCTGGCAGCTCTATCAGTCATTAGGCGAAAGCCTTTAAAGAGAAAATGAATAAAGACAAAAAAGTGAAAAGCCAGTTTTGAAAGAATTAATTCACAATTCAAGCTTTGACACCAATAAGACACCGATAATGCTATCGACTTTATGCAGCACTGCCAGGAAGTCACTTTGAGGGTTGGCGTGATAAACAGAGAAAACAAACCTTAACCTGGAGCATTGAGAGGCCTGTAGGATGGACAAGGAGCACCTATCCGTAATGATTCGTGAAAGAGTGAAGGAGTATGGGGAAAAACCCGCCTTGTACTACAAAGACCGTGCTACCGGACAGTGGAACGAAATCTCATGGAGCGCTATGGGAGAACAGATCCATGCTGTCGCCAAAGGGCTTATAGTCATGGGGATGAAAGAAGGGGACATGGTGGGCATCTTTTCCCAGAACAGGCCAGAATGGACCATCACTGATTACGGAGCACAATGCATTCGGGCGGTGAGTGTCCCCATTTACGCCACCAACAGCGCCGAACAGGCTCAGTACATCGTTGATGATGCGGAAATTAAGATGATTTTCGTTGGTGACCAAGGTCACTATGAAAAAGTCAAATCCTTTATCGATGCTTGCAAGCATCTTCGAAAGATCATTGTTTTCGACAACAATGTCAACTTGGAGGGTGATGAGCGCTCTCTCTATATTAAAGACTTCCTGGAAATGGGGAGACGGTCCGAGAAAGACGGAGAAATCGATGCGCGGTTGAGCAGAGGGTCAACAGGGGATCTCGCAACGCTCATCTACACTTCGGGAACCACGGGGGACCCAAAAGGGGTGATGCTGACTCACTCCAATTTCTTTCACCAAATTGATGTGGTGGAAAGATCGTTTGACGTGAACGAAAATGATGTATCCTTTTGTTATCTCCCACTGAGTCACGTCTTTGAAAGAGCGTGGTCCTATTTCGTGCTCTACCGGGGGGCGATCAACAGCTACTGCGATGAACCCAAAAAGGTCATGGATTACCTCAAAGAGGTGAGGCCTACGGTCATGGTCGGTGTCCCTCGTTTGTATGAAAAGATCCACATGGCGGTGCTTAGCAAGGTGGAAAATGCCCCTCCCCAAAGGCAGAAGCTTTTCCATTGGGCAATTGGGGTGGGAAAAGAAGTCGGCGAGCACAAAAAGGCGAAAAAGCCCATTGGCTTGGATCTCAAATTGAAAAACCATTTGGCGAACGCCCTGGTCCTAAAAAAAATACAAGGGATTCTTGGGGGCAGGATCAAGTTTTTGATCTCGGGAGGCGCACACCTTTCCAGAGAGGTAGAGGAATTTTTCTACGCCGCTGGGATGCTCATCTATCAAGGTTATGGACTTACGGAGACATCCCCCGCTGTCACGCTCAACACCCCCGCATGCTTTAAATTCGGAACTGTGGGCAGGGTAGTACCTCGCTGCCAGATGAAACTGTCCGGGGAAGGGGAAATCCTTGTCAAAGGCGACAACGTGATGCTGGGCTATTATAAAAAACCGGAACTAACCGCCAAAGCCTTTGTGGACGGATGGTTCAAAACCGGGGACGTGGGGGAATTTGATGAAGACGAATTCTTGAAGATCACAGACAGAATCAAGGATCTCATCATCACTTCCGGCGGGGAAAACATTTCGCCCCAGCATATTGAATCGAGCATCTTGCGGGACCCTTACATCGAACAGATCGCTGTCATTGGGGACCGGAGAAAATTCGTGAGCGCTCTCATTGTTCCCGCCTTTGAAGCCCTTGAGGAATACGCAAGATCGAATAATGTGACCTTTTCATCCCGGGAAAAACTCGTCCAGCATCCGCAGATCATCGCATTCTATAAAAAGAGGATCGAAATGCACTCCAAAGATCTGGGCGATTATGAAAAGATCAAGAAATTCCGGATTCTTCCTCATGAGTTCACCCAGGAAGCCGGGGAGATGACCCCCACTTTGAAGATAAAGCGAAAGGTGATCGATAAAAAGTATGCCAACGTCATCGAGGCTATGTATGGGCAAGAATAGACCAGGGCAGTCCTGCTGCAAACGAGGTCTATAGTACTACCGTTTTTGTGTGCTAATTGAGGGGAGGTTCATCCATGTCTGATGTGATCTACGAAGACAAAGAGCGCAACATTGTAATTCAGCGAAGTAGCACCTACACCCTCCCGTTCGTCTCGCTTCTGGAACGTACGGTCTGGGGGACTAGTGGAGCCCTGTACTCCAAGCACGGCGTTGGTAAAGCGTTGGCCCGCATTGGCGAGCCCCACTTTCTTACCCTCACGGTAAACGACGAGCTTGTCGCTGTGGCCGTGCGTATCAGAAAGACTACGCGCGTTGGCGAAAACGCATACGACGCATTTAACCTGGCTGCGCTTGCGGTTGACGCTCCAAAGAGGGGGCGCGGCTACGGGAAGCTCTTGACTGAGCAGTCAAGGCTTTACTTTCTCAGGCAACTCCGCGAACGCGGTATGTTGTATGGCTACATCGAGACGGGCAACGTACGATCGCTCGAGCTTAACAAAAAGGTAGGCTTCCAGCCTGTAGGCCTCTTCCACACCGTGATGTTCAGCCGGCTGCGTCCAAAGGACGATACCCGTGTCGGCAGGCTCAAGGAAACCGAGAGACAAACGGTGGTACAACTGCTCAACGATCAGTATGAGGACCACGCCCTGCTGGATTTTGAACAGTCTGTCAAAGTGGGTAATTACTTCGTCTTGAGACAAGCGGGCGAGATCGTCGCTGGTGTGCAGGCAGAGCGGCTGCATTTGACTATCCGGCGCCTCCCTGGTGTCAGCGGTCTGATCCTGGTCAAGGTGTTGCCATACATCCCCGTCCTACGCCGCATGTTTGACGCCACGAATTGCCATTTTTTCAAGCTCGGAAACATTTACGCACGCATGGGGCACGTGGCAGAGGTGTTCACTCTGATTTGGGCACTGCTGGCACGGCAGCATCTTAGTTCGGGCGTGGCCTTCATGGACAAGCGGAGTTCAGTGTACCGGGTGATCGCGGCGGCAGGCAAATTCGGCATGCTTAACGCTGGTATGAACGTGGCTATGCAAGTAACAGCCGATTTCAAAGACGTGCCCGAAGAAGAGATAGCAGAGATCCGTCGGCGACCGCTATGTATTTCACCGATGGACATAATATAGGGGCAGACACCGCAGCAGGCAACAGGGCGCTCGAGTTCGTCTGGATTTCTTCTTTGCCTTTATACTTCATGAAGTGATCTTTTCTGCGGCTGTGGAATAATGAGCTTGTCTAACGCTCAATCACATTTTGTGCAATGGAAGGGGTTCACTCTATATTTCATCAGATGATGTCCAATTCTTTACCCAAGCATGGTGTCAAAGCTTGAATTGTGAATTAATGCTTGACAATTAAGCCACTACCATTTAGCAAAATCAGTATGGGCAGAGCAAGCAGAAGCTTGGCAGCTCTATCAGTCATTGTGCGAAAACCTTTAAATAGAAAATGAATAAAGACAAAAAAGTGAAAAGCCAGTTTTGAAAGAATTAATTCACAATTCAAGCTTTGACACTACTATTTGACACGACTGTTTGAGATTATTCACAACGGACGAACGGTCGAAGCAAGTACTTTTGAACGATATTTAATAAAAGACCCAACCAAAATGGGATTAACCCCAAAAAAAATTATATCTATTGAAAAGGATAGGACCGGTGTCAAATTTTGAAAGGTGACGATATGTGATGAATTTGATTTTACGCAGGCGAGCGGTTTTTAGAAACTTGTTGAATTGATTGAGTCTTATTGATAAAGATTCAATAGATTTGTCTCTAAAGCCTGATACTTTACAATACTCGATAAAACCGTTAATCTGTTCCTCAAGCATAGGGAAACCTCCTTTCGTTTAGGGGTTTGTGCTAAAAAACGGTTTCCCTAAGCTTTTACAATATTTCTAAGAAGTTGATATCACAAATTGCGCTAACTGCGGGGTTTGGGGGTTAGGGCGACAGGTACGTTCGATACTTTGAAAAATTAAAAGGATGGATTGATATGAGTGAAAAAAAATCGTTTTGGACCACGTTGCCAGGCATTCTAACTGGTATAACTGGCGTAATAACAGCTACAGGGGGCCTTCTCGTCATTCTTCACCAAGTAGGGGTAATAGGACTAAAAACTAATGAAACCCCGAACGAGAGTGAACAAGGAAAAACAAAGGTAGAAAGAAGGATTAATGAAATTGAGCCAGAGATAGAAACAAAACTAAAGTTAGAGGAGGAAAAGGGGGAGCCAGTCCTTCTATCTACATCTGCATGCTCGCGTCCAAAAGGAAGAATTAAATATTGGGATTTCGACAGGCCTAATTGCAGTCCTGGTGACAATAAAACGATAGAATCCGACTTTTGGTTCAAAGCTAACGATCCCCGCGATCCAGATACGATGTTTGGGGTCGTGCCCCATAATGGAGCAAAGATTGCACCACGACATCCAGATAGTTTTCCATGGGAAATCAAAGCCCATGATTTTACTTCTGCGCGAGGAGTCTACAGCGTTCCCCAGCACAAAAGGATTCCATGTATAACCAGTAACGGACTTCTTTGCCAATTCATGATATGGTTGGAAGGAGATAATAAACGGTTAACATTTTTTCGGTATGAGATCCGTTGAGCTTGCAAAAACAAGAATGTCGGGAAGCAATGGGGTCAAATCTACGTTTGACCCTTGTTGTTAATTAGTCAAGATTCAAGCGGGCATAGAAGTTTAAGAATAAAGATAAAAAATCAGAAGAAGTATTGGAATAAGATAAAATAGATTGCTCATGGGTCAAACGTAGATTTGACCCCCTTATCTTTTCCTTTATCCTGTTTCTTGCCCTTGCCACACTCTCATTCATTCTATGACTCGTAAATCACACAGGGAAGCCGAAGCCAATGGAGTAGACCGCCAGAACTGCCGCCGCTTCGCTCTTCTGGCAGCCCTGTCGGCTACCCATCGGCATTATGCGTTTAGGAGGGTATCGTGACGAACGCAATCAAATGGCCTATCACCACTTATCATCTCTCTAAACTTCTAGGCTTGACGGAAAATACAATTCGGTCCAAAAAGAAACAGTTGGAATACATATTAGTAGAAGGTGAAGATTTCTCTCGGGATAATTTAGGTGAAAAGTATGTGCCTCCATGGGCGGTTACTTGGCATAGAAGTGGCGCTATTAAACTTGCCCTGCGGAGTCGAAGTTTTAATGCACGAGCATTTCTAGAAAGTGAGCGTATTTTGGACAGGGTCGAAGTCGCAGAGGAGAGTAGAACCTTAGAAACGATATGCCATGCAATTAAAGGTTTCACAGACTTTCGGCAGCAATATCCTGTTGGACCATACAAGGTCGATATATACTTACCCGATTTAAATATAGTCGTGGAATGTGACGAACGGGGACACTCCGGTTATTCACAATTCAAGGAAGTGATCCGTGAACAGTTTATCATCCAGAGAATTGGTTGCAGGTTTGAACGCTATGATCCTGCGTATCCAAACCAAGTTGGGAAAATCATTAACACAATATTTCAAGCAATTCTTAAGGAGTCACCTGATTAACCATCGGTTTGAAATCAACTGGTTGTTCCCTAAAGGCAGCTTATTAAGTTCTCCATATTATAAAATCCAATAAGATTTTAGATTGCCATGCTCATTTATCTACATAGCAATTCGACAATATTGTGAGGTATATACTATGAAAAAGCTAATAATTTTTGCATTGCTTTTCCTCATTGCTGTTTCTGCATACGCAGAAGATAGCATATTTGGTCGTTGGAAAGATAAAAGTGAACTCTCATCATATCGGTATGAATTCAAAAAAGGAAATGAATTTGTATACACCCATAAATGGGACTCTAAAGGAAAAACCAAAAGTCGTGTGAATAAAGGTGTATGGGAAATTGGGAAATGGACTATTACTAGCTCAAGCGGCATTAATAAAACATGTAATTTAACAATATATGCAGGTACAGAGGAATGTTGTTTTGATTTCAAGTTTATAGGGAAAAATTTGATTCTGACAAATAAATATAGCTCAGATTCATATGGAAGTATGTGTAAAAACAGAGTGCTAATAAGAGACGAATAGATAATAATGTACTCAAAGAGATAAAAAGATCGCATAACATCGGGTTTAACCGGATGCCCGGAAAAGACGCCCGGGCACCTGTTAACCCGGGGTTATGTTTTTTATGGAAAAAATTACTTTATTCAAATTCAGGAGCATAAATAAATACTTAATCGATACGCTCGTTAAAGGGACTATATATTGTGCTCGGCCGATCCGCTTAAATGATCCTTTTGACTGTCAAGTTGATATTAAAAAGGCCGCTGAGCATGCTATTTCTCTTTTGTCAGGGAAGAAAAAACAGAATCTTGTGAAGCTGTCAAAACCTAATGGCTTATTTGATAATATTCAAAAATCCATTAAGAATGTTGGTATATGCTCTTTTTCTTTAGTTTTAGAGGAGCCACTCCTTTGGTCACATTATGCTAACGAACACAAAGGTCTTTGTTTGACTTATGAAATTCCATTTCAATCTTTTTTTGAACCATCAAAAAAAATTGAGGGTGCAATTATACCCGTCGATTATGGTGAAAACCCACTAACAGAATGGTTTAAAGAAAATGCTCCTGAAAAGGCTAAAATAGATACTAAAAAATTGTCAAACGAGCTTGTGGAAAAGGTTCTATCTATAAAAGGAAAAGGATGGGGATATGAGAAGGAGGCACGAATAATTTGCAGTAAGGAAGGGGCTTTCCCCATCCCTAAAGATTATCTTAAGCAAGTATGTTTTGGCATGAATGCACCCGAGTCTGATATTAGTCTAATAAAACAAATTATAGATAATGTTGGATATTCCGTTGAATATTACCAAATTGAACGAACCGAAAAAGACTTTGGTATCAAAACAGTGAAAATATAATCACTGGTTATGTGCTATGAAAAAGCGATACAAAATAATACTATATACGGCGCTATCAGTCATCCTGGTTATAATACTTCTCAGCATTCGCAGTTACTTGGGAGATGGTCATGTCTTTATCAAATTTCCAGAAACGCACCTTGAGGAAACTGGAGCGGGTTTTTGGTTATCTGTATTCGACATTGATTATTCTCCAGGTGCCGAAAGAATGAAAAAACAGGTAATGGACAAACTTAAATCGGATGGAGTATTGCTTGACCAGTACGTCCGTGAAGACGGTGCGAATTCGGTTTATACACGTATTTGGGAATATAAAGGTAACAATATAAAGGAAGAAATATATAAAGGTGGCATATGGAATGGCCCGAAAATTATACCTTTCCAAGAATACTGTGGAGGTTGGACTTCTTGGATTACTATTGAATTTGAAAACGGGATTCCTTATTCAACATTACTTCCAGATGACTATATCAATATTAATCCCAAAAGGAGGTATGAGCATACAGCGACTATAGAATCGGCTATAGATCAAGGCCGCCGTTTATTTCTTTTTGGCTATGGTGATAGGTGTCAGCGCATTTCTCTATTTTAAGCCATTCTCTATGTTAATGTATTATATTTTCCAGGTGAATCACGGAACTGAAATAGAAAAGGAATAAACATGTCCGAATGGAAGATAGCCCTTGTTAGTGTGCTCCTTGGTGTCATTGTAGGCTTTGTATTAAATGAATTATCTCAGCTTGTTAAAAAATAGCGTCTCACGAAACAACTGAAAAATTGGTGTCAAAGCTTGAATTGTAAATTAATGCTTGACAATTAAGCCACTACCATTTAGCAAAATCAGTATGGGCAGAGCAAGCGGAAGCTTGGCAGCTCTATCAGTCATTGTACGAAAACCTTTAAAGAAAAAATGAATAAAGACAAAAAAGTGAAAAGCCAGTTTTGAAAAATTAATTCACAATTCAAGCTTTGACA